>NZ_JAKGBF010000010.1:0-213454 GCF_021530695.1 Pseudoalteromonas sp. OF5H-5 | reverse complement strand
AGAGCAGCACCTTATTTAGGGTGACTCAAAGTGACTGTTTATCAATACATACAAATAGTAAATGAGAGATAAATAAAAGAAGCAACAAGGCTGTTAAAACAACCTTGTTGGATGAGTATTACTTGACAGCAGCTGAGCGTCCATATATGTCAGCCATTATCTCTCAGCCATTACCATTTCACCTACTCATTTGTTATTTCACTATCCAAGGCATTATGACATGGTCATAACCAATGCTTAAAGACACGTAGACTAATAGCGCAGCCATTACTAAGTTAAAAGCTTTAAAATACTTGGGATCGGAGATCTGTTTACCCATCATTGAACCCACTATCGAATAGCTAGTGGGGGCTCCGAATGCAAGTACAGCAAGGAGCATTGACCATATGACAACGGCAATGCCGGTAATGCCAACGCTTGGAAACTGAATGGTAGAAACCGGCAACGTTGCGATTAGCGCTTTGGGGTTGAGTAGTTGCATGAAAAGTCCGTCTCGAAAGCTCAACGATTTGGCCGCACTTCGCTTATCACAGAGCTCAACGTTAGCATGTGCCACTTTCCAAGCAATATATAGAATATAAAGGCACCCAGCCAAGCTGATAAAAGGCAGTAGCTGTGGATTAATAAACTTGAGCCCGACAATCCCTAAGATAACGAACAAGATGAACATTGCCATTCCAACACCGGCGAAAAAACCGAGATGAACACGCGTCTGTTTGTTTAGACCACTATGTAGACCAAGCAAGTTGATAGGCCCAGGGGTATACATTACCCCGATAGCATAGGCGAAAATTTCTGACATGATTTACTACTCCGATATAAGCAGTCGACGAGCTAAGCTAACGGCCCAACTGCAACTGAAATTGTTTTGGTGTCATGCCAAATACGCGTTTAAAGTTACGATTTAAGTGACTGGCATCAGCAAAGCCGGACTCTACCGCTGCGGTGGTGGCGCTACGGCCTACAAGTAGCTGTTTGCGAGCATAGTTGATACGACAATTCAAAACATACTGGTGTGGAGTTATGCAAAAGTGTTCTCGAAAAGCTCGAATAAAGTGATATTTAGACATATTGGCGACATCAGCGATGTCATCAACCGAAATATCGTTGGCAAGATTAGCCAATATATAGTCTTTAGCTCTTAGTACTAAAATTTCAGCCCTTGTTTTACCAAGTGGTAACTCTAAACAGCCATGCAAACGAACCAATGATTGAGCCAACTGAAACAAGGCGGCTTCGTGCTCAATTTTGGAGTAGGATCGTCCCAAAAGTTGCTGAGATATGGTAAGAACTTGATAGCGCAACAGTGGGTCATTGAACAAGGTGTCGTTAAGTCTTAGTACTGTTTCTTGTTTATAACCAAGAGAGCGAAACAGTGGTTGCAATTCTCTTGGGTGCACATAAAGCATCACATATTCTAAGCTGTGTTCTCCCCCAGAATGACCGTCATGGATATCTTCGGGATTGAAAAGCATTACGCAGCCAGGCTGACTTTTATAAAAAGCACTGCGACAGAAAAAGTCTTGTCTGCCTTTTAGAGTGAGCCCGATCGAGTACTCTTCATGAGCATGTTTGGTGTAGGTGAAATCACTCATGGTTGCGCTCAGCATGGACACATCATCCTGCTGAGCACTATGGGTATATATAAAGTGATTATTTTTACTCACACTCCCTCCTTCTGTTTGAGCACTTTTGCAAAACTACCAAGTCAATATATTCAAGCTATCAATAAAAAACTTGAACGAAATTGCTGATGTATCCACTACAGAGTTTGCTTAATACTCTTCACAAGGAAACTTAGTTAACCCAGGCTTTGGTCATTAAACCTATCAAATAAATCACAATCGATGCAAAGCCAAAGAACAGAGGTGATTCAACTGCTTACCCATTACGGGAAAATATTTGATACCATAGCTGCCAACGAAGGTTAGCATGTCGTTAACCGAATATATATTGAAGGTCGGAAATTTGCCCCTAATGAAACATTTTAAAATATTTGCCGTAATAATCGCAGTGCTTATTTTCAGTGGCTGCGCCGCCCACATTCAAGAGACAAGTAAAACAGCGAATAGAGCTGTAGTGAACACGCCACAAAGTGTATTTTTGGATATTACTCCATCGCACTCAGTTTCTAAAAGTAAGTCACTTTCTAACAGCATTAATGAGCTAAAAGCGCTAATAGCCAAAGACTTTAATGGCAGTATTGTTGAGTCTGGAAGTGCAGCTCAAGCACCTTTATCAGTCGAGATCACCATCGAGCACTTTCGTTATGTGTCTGGATTTGGCCGCTTTATGGTAGGTGTAATGGCGGGTGATGCCGAGCTGAAGCTCAATGTAAAGCTAATAAACACTGACACTAACGAGGTGGTTGGTGAGTCGATACTAGATACTCGATCTGAGTTTATCGAAGGCATTTTTGGTGCAACTACTTCTAGGCAGCTTGAAGCAGTATCTAAGAAAGTGGTGAGTATGATTGGCACGGTGGAGCGCGAAGGTAAAACTGATAATACCGCTAACTCTTAGTCGATATTGAAGTTCCAAATACTCAAAGAAACCTAGTTTTTGACGATGGGGCTCCTGTATACCTTTTTGAGCCCCACTGATGCGCATTACAAACAAAGGGACGTGAAGCTAATATGAAAACGAAGTTTGTTGATATTACACTTGTTCTAAAAGCCTTGGTGTTAACTGTCGCGATCGGCATATTTTTTAACGCGAAAGCGTGGGGTGATAACAGCCCACAGCTGTTGCGTGATAGCGCAGTTAGCGATGTACAAGCGCCCTTGGAAAACCCAGATTTAAAAAGACTACGGACTTATGTTGATGACTGGGTCAAAAAGGCAAGGGTGCAATATAATCTGCCAGGAGTTGCGGTTACTGTCGTCAAAGATGGTGAAATTGTATTACTCAAAGGCTATGGATTTGCTGATGTATACAGCCAAGCTATGGTTAAACCGAGTAAAACACTATTTCGCATCGGTTCTATCACCAAAACTATGACTGCACTTGCAGTGATGCAGCTGGTGGAGCAGGGTAAGTTATCTATAGATACTGATATAAATGAATATCTGAGCGAATTTAAAATACCTGACACCTTTGAAGCGCCTATTACAATACATGCCCTGTTAAGTCATCGGGCGGGTTTTGAAGAAGCGGATGCCGGTAGCTTGTTCGTTGAAAATGCCTCAGAAATGCTCAGTACAGAGCGATATCTCGCAACACATATGCCCAAGAGAATTTGGCCACCAGGTGTTAATGTATCCTATTCTAACTATGGTTTTGCTTTGCTTGGTTATCTCGTCGAGTTGCAGTCGGGTATGGATTTAGCGACTTATATGGAGCAACATATTTTTTCTGTACTGGGTATGCAAAACACGACATTACGAGAGCCAGTAAAAACCAGTGCAGCCTTAACTGCGATGAAACCTGATCTACAACAACAGCTTGCAACGGGGTATTTTAGGGATAGACAAGGCAATAATATCGCTAAACCTTTTGAATTTATTGGGCATGTAGGTGGTGCAGGGGCCATTTCTGCAACTGCACATGACATGGCGCTTTATATGTCAGCTCTGATGGATGACAACAACCTGTTCGTGCAGCCAACCACCCAAAAAACAATGATACATCGACTATACGACGATAGACCGCTGGCGACAGGGGTTGCTCATGGCATGTTTAATGGCAAGCTTAAGGGTTATGAGCAGCGTCATCACTCTGGTGCCACACATACGTTTGCCGCCAACATGATGATCTTTCCTGAAGTTAAATTAGGTGTTTTTGTTTCAACTAACGTTATGGGAAGCGGGGCACACTTTGTTGAGGCTTTACCGACTGCGATATTTAATAAATTTTATCGAAACAAGCCGATAAATCTTGTAAAGCCGTCGCAGCTCAGCACATCTTCCCAAGCAAACATCTACACGCAGGTTTTAAAACAGCAAGTTAGCCAAGCAAACCTTGAAGATTATACGGGAACATTTCTGAGTACTCGTCGTTCGTATACTCAACTGGAAAAACTGGCCGCATTAGATGCGGCGGCTGAGATAGCCATTGATGACCAAAATAGGTTAGTTATGATGGTTGCAGGGAATAAAATAAAACTGGAGCACCTTGAAGCGGACGTCTTTCAAGCCGGAGCTCGAGACGCGCCTATTTTTTACTTTTATCGCGATGGGACAGGGACGGTAAATCGTTTTTCGGCGAGTATGTGGTCTGGCGATTATGAACGATTAAGCTTTTTACAAAGCCCACTTTTCTTCAATTTGGCGTTGGCGATATCTTCGTTGTTATCGCTATCCACTTTGCTGTTCAGTTTTGTTCGAGCTCGTAAAAGCAAAAGGCTTGGCGTAGTTGAAAAGCTGGCATTTTTTAGTTCAAGTATGATACTTGCAGCAGTGCTGGGCTTTGTTTTAATGAATGCCGATATTGTGTTCGATGAATATCAATTTCACGTAAGCTTTCCCACCATAGAGGTAAAGCTGCTACTGTCTTTGGTGATAGCAATCGTTCTCACGACCTTTTTGAAAGTGCTAAGTCTTCCAATCATGTTGCGCATGAGTGATTTGCATTGGTTTTATAAAATACACTATGTGATTTTTACACTGAGTTGCTTGAGTTTTATTTATGCATTTTGGATTTGGAATGCAGTTGGATTTAACTATTTTGGCTAGATTTATAACGTTATCAGTTAGTCGAAATTACGGTTCCGTTCTGGCTAATCTTAAAAACATTGAGTTAGCTTTTTAAGCTAAACTTCAGATTAAAAATGAGTCGATTTATGAAAAAAGCCGCTTTACGCGGCTTTTTTCCTTACTTCTTGTACTTTTCAAACCAAGCGAGCGAGTGCTCGATTTTGCTGATCATCCGAGAAGGACGGCCTGCAATTCCATGTGGCGCACCTGGAATTTTGACCAGTACAGAATCAATTTTACGCAGCTTAAGTGCTTGGTAGAACTGTTCGGTTTCGGCCATTGGCGTGCGCAAGTCTTCTTCACCCGTCATTAGCATGGTTGGGGTGGTTACGTTGCCAACGAGCGAAAGCGGTGAGCGTTGCCAATAGTGTTCCATATGCTCCCATGGCATACCTGGGAATTGCGTTGGAATTTGACCAAGGCCACTGTCAGCGGTAAGTACTTTACTCAGCCAGTTGATCACAGGCTTTACGACAACAGCAGCGTTGAAACGGTTAGTTAAGCCAATTGCGTAGGCTGTTGCGATACCACCTGCAGAACCGCCAGCAATAAACAGATTATCTTTGTCGATAAAGCCTTTCTCAAGCATAGCGTCTACCCCTGAGTTATGATCGGCAAAGTCTTCTTTCGAGCTGTATTTGTACTTGAGCAACATCGCAAAGCGTTCGCCGTAAGAGCTGCTGCCTCTGTGATTGTCGTAAAATACCACATAACCTTCAGCGGCATAACGCTGTAATTCTGCTGAGAAATGGGGGCCGTAGGCTAAGTGTGGACCACCGTGAATTTCTAGTAGTAATGGATATTTTTTGTTTGGGTCAAAATTTGGTGGCGTAATATACCAGCCCTGAATTTTCTCCCCGTCGAACGACGAGCTATACGTGATCTCATGCACTTTACCAAGGGTTTTATGTGCAAGTAGGTCTTCGTTAAGGCGGGTTAATTGCGCTACTTTGCCTTTTCTTGTCGTGATTGCGATGTCAGCAGGGCGCTCACTCGAACCCTGAGTAAAGGCAATTTCTCCATCAAAGTTAGCACTAAATTCACCGCTTAGATAAGGGCGACCAAGGGTTGTGCCTGAGAGCGTATCTGTGATGTCGGTAATTTTGCCTTTTGTGGTGATGCTCGCGAGCTTTCGCTTGCCGTGGTCATCGTACGTCATCGCCAGTCTATCACTGCTAATCCAAGTTGGGTTTTGGATTGAGCGGTCGAAGTCTTTGGCAATCATGTGGGAGGTTTTGTCCTGCCAATCCATGATATTCAGCTTGCTATTACGGTAAGGGTTTAGCGCATTCGATGCACTAAGATAAGCCAGCTGTTTACCATTTTCGGAAAAACTAGGTGCGTACTCACGACCAGGGGCCGACGTAAGCTGGGTGATATTACGGTTAAAATCAACTTCGAATAAGTCGCCTTCTAGGCGCTTGTATTCCCAGTCTGCAATACGGTTTGCTGAAAATACAATGGCCTTAGCATCTGCTCGCCACGCGAGTTTCCCACTATGGTGATAATTACCAGAGGTTAATTGGCGTGGCGTGCCGCCTTCACTCGGTAACACGAAGATCTGGCGATAGCCCGGTTTGATAAGGCCTCGGCCATCTGCTTGGTAGTAGGCTTTGTCGATAACAATGGCAGAGTCGGACCACTTCGCGCCTTTTGGTTTTTCTGGCATCTTGGCAATGACTGCTGGCTTTTCAGCAACCTTTTGGCTAAAAGCCAGCCATTTGCCATCTGGTGACCAAGTTAAGCCACTGATCCCAGATTGCAACTGTGTAAGTAGTGCCGTACGGTTTTGAGCAAGATAATGCACATGAATTTGTGTGCTGCCAGATACATTGCTCACAAAGGCGATTTTGCTACCATCCGGCGACCAGCGAGGTTGACTGTAATTGTTTTCATCAGAGAAGAGTGGTGATTGTGCGCCTGATTTCGTATCGACCAGCCACAGGTTTTGTCGCTTAGCATCTTTCATCACGTCATTTTTGTTACGCACATAGACAACTTGAGTACCATCTGGGGATATTTGTGGGTCGTTTGCATATTCCAGTTCAAAAATGTCTTTAGCCTGTAATCCCACCTCAGTTTGTGCTAGTGCTGGCAATGCAGCGCAAGCCAGTAAAGTGCAAATAAGCGTCCGTTTCAATTCAAAAGGCATATCGCCACCTTCAATATAATTTTTATGTGGGCTTCATAGTTATTCAGGTGTAATTCAATGTCACCTAATACGCGATAGAATGAAATAAAAACTCGGTGTATCAAATGAAGGGGAGTGTAAGAAGGTTGTTTACGAGAGACAAAGAATAGTTCTGCTGGATACAATGCGTACCTGTGAATTATCCGTCGTTCATTAACTTGATTTTGGTATGATCTACGTGGCGCTCTGGTCATGACGCAACAATAACGTAAAACTGTCATATGAGTGACGTACCTAACATAAGGATTTTTCACGATAATATCCAAACCTCAGGTTAAATAGTGTCAATAACCGTATTAAGTATGCATTTGCGCTATTCAGGCTCTACTCGTATGCAGTTTCTACCTGCTTTTTTCGCTTGGTATAGGGCTGAGTCAACTCGCTTTAGCATCTCAGATAGGTCTTGACCATCTTGTAAACTGCCTACGCCAAAACTGGCTGTGATCTTGTGTGGGCAGGATAATTGAATGGCTTCAATCGCTTTACGGATCCGCTCTGCTACTTTCTGTGCATCGTTGAGATAGGTGTTGGGGCACAAGATAAGAAACTCTTCACCTCCCCAACGAGATGCGATGTCCGTTGACCTTAGACTATTTTGAATTTCCTGCGACACGAGCACCAACACTTCATCGCCGATATGGTGGCCAAACCTATCGTTCACTTGCTTAAACAGATCTAAGTCTAGAATAATCGTGCTGAGGGGGAGCCCGTTAGTTAAACACTCGGTCGTTTCCTTGTGTAGTGCCTGATTCATTTTCCGACGATTGTATAAATTGGTTAGTTCATCCTTATTCGATAGCACTTCCAATTGCGCGGCCTTGACTTTATCTTGTGTGACATCCAGCATCAGGCCAATTGAATTAAGTGGTTGGCCAATGCCGTTTAGTAGCGTTTCACAGTGGTGTCTTACATAAAGTGTGGAGCCGTCAGCTCTAGTTACAACATGCTCAAATGTGGTGCTTCCACCGTGAACAAAAACATTGTGAAGTTGTTGTTTTATTGCAAGCTCGGCACTTGGATCTAGTGCATTGATAAAATCGTCCCACTGTGTAACGGATCCGCCATCAATACCGAGCATTGCAGCAAGTTTATCGCTCATTTTAACGCTGTAGGTTAGGTGGTTAAGCCGCCACGTACCGACATTAGCAAGCTTTTGAATATCCAGCAGAGCTTTTCTGTCGTATTCGTTCTCACGTAACCTTTGTTGCAGCTTGTGGTTTTCTATTTCTAACGCCAGAACTTCATCTTCAAGTTTAGTAATTAGATCTGCGTCATCCGATTTAGATGGAAATACTTCGCTCATACATAGTCCATTGGCTAATTCAATTTTTCTACGAACGTGTATTGAGTGCTTCTTCGGCCATTTGTGTGCCGACTAGTCGCGATTTTATTTTTTCATATACGATTTCTCTGGTTGTTGAACTATCATCAGCGAATGGCGAAAAACCGCAATCATCACAAGTGCCTAGCTGTGGAATAGGAATAAATTCACTCGCCAGTAACACGAGATCTCGTACGGATCCGGGGCTCTCAATTTCGCGACTATTCGGGTTAATCACGCCAATAAATACACGTTGGAAGGGCTTGAGGATGCTGCCTATCAGCTTCAGGGTTTTCTTGGGGTTCTCTTCACCTCTAAGTGCAACGTAGAAGCTTCCTGCATTAATGTCGAAAAGCGTAGGCAGCAGGTATTTATAGTCAATGTCGGCGCTATGAGTTGCATCAATATCAGCACCCGGACATGTATGAATACCAATTCGTTGCCTTTCGCTATCACTAAATTGGGCGAGACATTTATTGATTAGCTCAACAAAGGACTTGAGGGTCTGACCTGACGGGTCTAGTTTTAAAGACAGCCTAGCTTCCGTAAAGTCAATTTGTACTTTGTGTGCACCCAGTGCTAAGCAGCGTTTTACTTCGCCAACATGCTCAGTTATCAAATCACTGATAAAACTTTCGTGATCGTAATTTTCAATTCCGTGAGAAGGATAAACTAAGCTCAACATTGAAGGAGAAATAACGGCTTGTTTGACGGGCACAGTTGCATGTTTGAGTGCGAAAGCGAGAAACTCATCCGCCGTATGTTGATAGCGAAATGGCGGTACTTTAAGGTGTGGCGCAAAGACCCGAGAGTGACCATCGTTAAAATCAACGAGCAAGCCCTGATCTGAGTAGCAAGGTGAATCGTGTAAGCAATAGTGAGCAAAACCATCAAACTTTCTTTGCTCGCCATCACTGACGATCTGACAACCAATCGCTTCGAGCTCTTTTATCACTTGTTGTGTTTCACGCTCTGCAATTTCGTTTAAAACTGCGTAACTTATCTTTCCTTGCTTATAGTCCCTGTAAGCGCTTATTAAACAGGGGTTTCGAGGAATTGATCCGATTTGTTCGCTGGGGATCTGGAACCGCGCCATCGTAGTCTACCTTCTCGAGTTGCTTATTCTAAGTAAAACGATAAAAAGCCATAAATAATCAAATAAATGTGCGCTTATAGCAACCCAGTTACTTTGTCTGTTTTACAAACGCACAAGCGCCAATGTGAGTATAGGATCAAATAGATATAATCGCCTTGATTACATGGGATTTTACCTGATGAGATAATCTTTGGTGGGTGCTTTTGAGTGAGACAAGGAGGTGATTTGAGGCTAACTTTAAAAATAATGAGTTAGCTTCTCTTTTATCTAAACTTCAGATTGAAAACAAACTGACTTATGAGAAGGCCATTTTATCCGTACTTTTCAAGTCAAAAAAGCGTGTTAGGTGAAGGGGGAAATAGCGGATTTATTAAGTGTTTGAAAGCAAATGAAAATTGATAATATTTTTAGTTGATGTTCGTAAGCAATGAGAGTATTTCTTGCCCTTTAGAGTTTCAAATGCTCTTTCTGGGTTTATATAGCACCTTTACTTCCCAGCCGTTAATTAACGGTAAGCTACTTAAGATTATCGTATTATCTCCTGAGCTTGGTCGGGTAAGAAGCCACTTACTTCCATTACGTCATTGCCCAAAAACGGACGTCTTTTTTGTTTTGTTTCAATTGCTTTAATGATTTGCCAATCTTTTGAGAGCTCCATGTATATTTCTTTTCCTTCCGTTTTAATAACAAGCTCATAATAGAGTTGAGTGGGTGCAGATTTCCCGCCATCTTCCAAAAATAAGATTAGTCTGGCTTTGGTTCTGGCTCTTTTCTCTTGTGATTCAAAACTGATTGACCTTAAAATTAAATCACTACCATAGGCTAAATAAGTTGGTTTTAAGGTGAAGCTCTCAGAATTCATTTCATTATTTATTGTTATGTGAAGTATTTCATTGCCCGTGTAGGGGATTGACCGGCTTGTATCTCCGATAGCGTATTTAGCACCATCCTCGTATTCAGCATCTATTCTTTTGTCTAGTTCTGCGTTCTGGATTATGGCATGTAATGTGCCTTTTTGTACGTCATCCAGACTAAACGCTTCTAGAGTTGTAGTTTGAACATACAAATTTCTTTCGGTATCTAGATCCCGCGCTTTACTCTGGGCGTTATGTACACAGAGTAAAAGTAATAGGAGGGCAGTAGTTTTCATACAAATGATATCCTTATTGCGTCATTAGCTTGTAGATACTAACACCTGTTTAGCAAGTATAAACCTTATTTCTTGGTTGCATTAGGCTTGATGGTTTAACTTATAAATTAGAGAATAAATTATATGGATGCTCCAATGATAACAAGAGCGAGTAGAAGTTACCTGGTGAGTTTAAGTAATAAACCGTCGTACTGAACACTGATTAAGGTTGTAAAGCCGCACCACCTATCACTCCTTGAAGGCGGCACATAATTTAGGTTTTATTTAGCAGCTAAAACTATTGTTAATTCAGTATTTATCAAGCTGATTTTTTGGCTAATAGCTCTTGGCGCACAAGTTCAGCCCCTGCGCTCAATGCAGCTAGCTTACCTCTTGCCACTTCACGAGAAAGTGGTGCCATACCGCAGTTAGTGCATGGGTAGAGTTTGTCGGCGTCAACAAACTCAAGCGCTTTGCGTAGTGTGTTGGCAACTTCTTCTGGCGTTTCGATGGTGTTGGTTGCAACATCAATCGCACCAACCATCACTTTTTTACCACGGATCAACGCTAACAAGTCGATTGGCACGTGAGAGTTATGGCACTCTAAAGAGATGATATCGATATTGGATTTTTGTAGCTTAGGAAATGCCTCTTCATATTGACGCCATTCTGATCCTAAGGTCTTTTTCCAATCGGTGTTAGCTTTAATGCCGTAACCGTAACAGATATGCACTGCGGTTTCGCATTTGAGTCCTTCAATAGCACGTTCAAGCGCCGCAATGCCCCAGTCGTTGACCTCATCAAAAAAGACATTAAACGCCGGTTCGTCGAATTGAATGATATCGACTCCAGCGGCTTCCAGCTCTTTGGCTTCTTGGTTAAGGATCTTCGCAAATTCCCACGCTAGCTTTTCACGGCTTTTGTAGTGGTCGTCATACAGCGTATCTATCATCGTCATAGGACCTGGCAATGCCCATTTGATAGGTTTGTCTGTTTGGCTGCGTAAAAATTTGGCATCTTCAACAAAAACTGGCTTTTGGCGAGATACTGGGCCAACTACGGTCGGGACACTGGCATCATAGCGGTCGCGAATTTTTACGGTTTGACGCTTCTCAAAGTCCACACCGCTTAGGTGTTCAATAAAAGTGGTTACAAAGTGTTGACGGGTTTGTTCGCCGTCACTCACGATATCAATCCCTGCAAGTTGTTGCTCTTGCAAAGCAATACGTAGCGCATCGTTTTTGCCATCAATAAGCTCGTCGCCCTCTAGTTTCCAAGGTGACCACAGGGTTTCTGGCTGAGCAAGCCAAGCGGGCTTAGGTAGACTGCCAGCAGTAGACGTTGGTAATAGTGTTTTCATAATAAATGCTGTTCCATATTCCCGTTGATTATAAAGCGTAATTTGCAGACCACTGTTCAAGCACGGTTTGGTAAGGCTTGATAAAATGCTCTTCGGCAAATCGACCTTGTGCAATCGCCAACTGGCTGCGCTCTTCGCGGTCATAAACAATCTGCGTTAATGAGTGATCTAGGTTTTTCAAGTTTGGCTGATAGCACTTGCCTGCAACCGCATTGGCGTTGTAAATCTCAGGGCGGTAGATCTTTTGGAATGTTTCCATGGTGCTGATGGTGCTGATCAACTCCAGATTGGTGTAGTCATTCAGTAAGTCACCAAAGAAGTAAAAAGCCAAAGGTGCAACGCTATTTGGTGGCATAAAGTAGCGCACCTGTAAGCCCATCTTTTTAAAATATTGCTCAGTTAATGATGACTCATTTGGCTGATATTCAAAGCCAAGCACCGGGTGCTGATTTTCAGTGCGGTGATAGGTTTTGTTATCCGATACACTTAGGCAAATCACCGGTGGCTTACTAAAGTGACTCTTGTAAGCTTCTGAATCGACAAAGTATTTAAATAGCTTACCGTGTAAGTCGCCAAAGTTAGCTGGGATGCTGAATTTAGGTTGATCTTTATTATGATCAAGCAATAGCACGCTAAAGTCGTAGTCACGTACGTAAGATGAGAAATTGTTACCAACAATTCCCTCAATACGTTCATTGGTTTTGTGGTCAACAATATTGGTTTTTAACACTTCAATTGACGGGAAAGTTTGCCCACTGCCTGCAATATCCATATCAACCGAGACTATCTCAAGCTCAACAGAATAACGGTCGCCTTTTGGGTTATCCCAGCTAGCCAATGCGTTAAAGCGATTATCAATCATCTTTAGGGCATTGCGTAAGTTTTGTTGGCGGCTTTCGCCTCTTGCTAAGTTAGCAAAGTTGGTGGTGATCCGCGTGCTGTTTGACGGATGGTAATTCTCGTCAAGACGAATGCTCTTAATAGTGAAAGTAAACTCGTTATTCATGTTCTTCAGGTATCCAATTCTAATGCTAACGCGCTCGGTAATTACGTTTCACTGCGATAAACAGATATCCACGGGGACGCAGTGAGAGTGCCGAACATTAAGTGATGTAAGATTTATACGTGGATCACAAGATGAAGAAAAACGGTTTTATTTCACATAAAACATGAGTCTGATTCATGAGTTACAAAAATAGATGCCGCTTATTGAGTCGCATATGCAGAAAATATGAGCAATTGTAGAATGAAACTCTTTGGAAATCCAAAAGTCTAGACTGCTAAATGTCTAAGTTGCATTTGTTTCAAGTAAAACGTGAGGAATATTCAAGGCTTATCTAAGTCAAAAGCACCAATGGCAAAGCGTTATGTTGTTATACTCGCCAGCGCTTAGGTGGCACAAAGGCTAAAAGCAACGCCCATATTGCTCACTTAGGCGATTGCGCCTCAATTAAAAGAAGAGATAAGTGGAATGAGTGAGTTGATATTGTTGTTTGTGTATTGTGCACTACTCGGTAGTGTTGTTGGCTTTTTAGCCGGGTTGTTAGGTATTGGCGGTGGGCTGGTTATTGTTCCGGTGCTGAGCAGTATTTTATTGTACTTTAACGTGTTACCGCCGGAGCAAGTGGTGATAGCCGCTGTAGCGACATCGCTGGCATCCATTTTATTTACTTCTACCTCATCGGCAATCGCGCATCATAAAAATGGCAATGTACCGTGGGATTTAGCGCCGTGGATAATGACGGGCGTTGCACTAGGCGCGCTTATCAGTGGTTTTTTGGCAGCGCTATTACCCGAAAACGCGGTGCGCATTGTATTTGCAGTAAGTGTGGTATTGATAGCAATAAAAATGTTTTATAGCAGTAAAAATGAGAGCTCAACCCAAAGGCAGCTGCCAAATAAAGGCATACTTACGGTATTAACGACGATCACCGGTGGTTTATCTGCCATGATAGGCATTGGCGGTGGGGCGCTTTTGGTACCGCTGTTGACGTTTTTCTCTGTTGATATGAAAAAGGCCATAGGATGCGCTTCTGCATGTGGCATTGTTATCGCGCTCTTTGGTTCCGTTGGCTACATTAGCTCGGGCAGTGCGCACTTTGCACTTTCGGATGGTTTCGCCGGATTTGTTTATTTGCCAGCCCTGTTAGGAATTGTGTGCACGTCTTGGTTTACCGCTCCAATGGGGGCTAAAGCCACGCATCACTTGCCAGTTGCCACGATTAAAAAGGTATTTGCTGTGCTACTGTTAGTGATGGCTGTGAATATGGCGGTAAATTAAGTGCTTTTGAGCCAAAACGAGCTATGGCGTGTTTGGCTCAAAAATCTGCTAATCTTACTTTTTGAACGGATCTTCGGTTGGTTCAAAATGCTTGTTTAACTTGCCATTTCTGGTGCTATTGATGTATTCCCCAGATAGATCTTCGCTTATCAGTGTGAAGGCACTGACTGACGATTCAAAGTTAAAGTTTGCCAATTCCACCCAAGCAACATGAGGCGTGCGAGCATTGCAAAAGTAATAGGTTTGGCTCCTATGTGCTGCAACGGTTGTCCACAAGGTATTAGATATATTTGGGCTGGCACTGCTTGTAAAATTATAGCCAAGGGGTACTGATGCACTTGCAGCAACCGAGCGAGCCTGTGCAAGGGCATCATGCTCATCGCTTGGTAAATCTAAGTGATTAAGATAAAACGCAGCGCGTTCGAATCTATCGGTTGAGTATGGACCGCCAGGGATCGTATGGCTCGGCTGACTGTTTTTATCACTCCATTGCCACAGCCAATAATCATTAATCCTTAGCTGATCTTCATAACTTGGTTCATTGGTAACAACGCGATAGTCAGCGCTGTGATGGATCTTAAAAACCCCATTCTCAACTTCGATAATGGCTGAATCGCCACTGATATCCGACACTATCAAATGCAATGCTGCGGTTTTACCTTCGCTGTTAGGTACTTCTGCACCAACGATCTGAATTTCTTGTTTGCTGAATACGTCAACGACTTCCTTGACGAGTACAAATTTGTCTAATACATACTGCAACCATCTCAGTACGCTCAGCTGCTTTTTACTTTTGCATGCTGATTTACCGTACGTCGCGCCTGAGTCGTACAATACATTTGCGACAAGCCCCATAGAGTTCATGCCATCGGAGGCTGCCCAGCCGCTGCAATCATCTCCTACCATAGCGACCACACTACTATAGGAAGATGTCCACGTAAGTGGGTTGCGAGTTTTCTCGCTTGCTATTGCCTCTAGCTCAGAAACTGGCTCAAGCCCCGATTTTTTTAGTCCTTTTTCAAGTACAAACAAGCTGGTAGGTAATATAAACATCCAGTCCATATTTCTGGCAGTAGCCAAATATGCTCTATTCCAGTTATTAAAAGCTCTAGTACACATAACAACCTCACAAGAAAATTAAATATCCTTTTGATGAGTGGTTTCTCATCAATCTACTGATTCATACTAGGCTTTGAAAAAGGCTAAATACATTACAGAAAGTTACAGTGCATTACAGGAGTGGTAAGTCAGTAACTATTAGCGTGAAAAACTAATGATTCGACAAGTATTCGTCTCGGGTTCCCTAAAACAAAAGTGGTGTGAGGTTAGTAGAATGAGTATATTTGCAAGAATTGGGTTAATTGCTATCAGGTATGACGTTTAGAGGAAATGGGATGATAAGAGAGATAACTCGGGAAGATTTTGAGTCGTTTTGGCCAACGTTTTCAGAAGTGATCCAAGCGCAAGAAACGTATGCATTTGACTCAAATATGAGTATAGATCAGGCATTTTTACTTTGGTGTGAAACGCCGCTCAAAGCTTTTGCATATGTTGAAAATGGGCAAGTACTTGGCAGCTATTATTTGCGACAAAATGCGATGGGTCCGAGTAGCCACATATGTAACTGTGGTTACATGGTGTCGAGTTTGGCTCGTGGTAAGGGAATTGCACGGCTGATGTGTGAACATTCCCAGCAACAAGCATTAGCGCTGGGATTCGAAGCCATGCAATTTAATAGTGTGGTATCGACCAATGAACTGGCGATTAAACTATGGCAAAAGCTTGGTTTTACCATTGTGGGCACCATTCCAAAGGCATATAAACACGGGAAATTGGGTTTGGTAGATAGCTATGTTATGTATAAATGGTTGGCTGATTAGAGTGGATAGGCGCTAAACTAACGTGGCGAATGTTATTTTGCGCAGTCGATCAGTATTTGTTTACTGCGCATAGTCTTAAGTAAAAAGCTGATAAGCCGCTTGACGTTGGGTATGGATTTTTTTGTTGGATGGGTCAGGATCCATAAATCTGCATAGTGCTCACTCGCTGGTGCAAATTCAATTAAATTAGGAAAATGCCTTGCAATATAGTGCGCCCCTCTGATCATACCAAGGCCTTTGGATGCAGCCTGATGACGCAGCACCAAATCTTCAATTGATAGAGAAACTGGGGCGGTTGGATAGGGTGTATCAAGTAGCCAAGTCGGTCTTTCTGTTACGCTGGCGGTTATCCAAGAAACGCTTTCACTCGTGCGGTTATCGAGATAGTCTTTATGCATGAAGTAACCAAGTGAAATCGGAAATAGCCGGTGACCAACTAAGTGCTCATCCGGAACGTGAGAAGCTCGGATCACGACATCGGCTTCTGATTTCTCTAGATCGGAAAGTGCATAGGTAGTATTAATCGACAGCGTGAGGTAAGGATTGTTTTGCTGAAATTCATGTAATTCGTCTAACAAGACAAACTGCAAAATCGCTGGGGGGATAGATAAGTTTATTTGTTGCTTTAACTGCTTAACCGAAGTGTTAATTTGGCTTAAATGAGGGGCAAGGCTGGCTTCCATGTTTTCAGCGGCACTGAGCAGCTGCAGTCCCAATTCAGAAAACGAGACTTTGCCTTGCGAAAGCATGCATATATCAAGACTAAAGCGTTGATTTAAGGCATGTAGTCTACGAGATACCGTCGTGTGGTTTACGCCTAGAACTTTGGCCGCACCTCTGAGTGTATTAGCACGTTTTAATGCAAGCAGTAATTGAAAGTCGTCCCAGTTTTCCATGCCTACAACACCAAAGTTTAGATGCAATTAAAGTAAAGTGTTTTTCGCATCATGTACAGCGAACGCAGATATTTTCCATTCACCATCAACTAAATAGACGTAATAGCTTGCGCCTACTTTATTAAAAAGTGCGCCTGATTGGGTGTATCGCTCAGCGATGTTGCTCACTAACGCAATATTTTTATCAAGAAAATGAATACTGACCTTGCTCCACTTTACGTGACTGACACCTTGTTCTTTCAGGCGTGTTAAGAATACTTGCACCTGTTTATTCATTTGCGTTTGTGTGATCACGCTCGGCTTCGAACTTGATGACATTAACATAAGCCTATCTGTGTACAGTTGAGGACTGGTTGGTAAATCACCAGTTTGCAGATAATGGTTGTATTTACTCATGTAGCTGTCGAACAGCTTATTGATTTTAGTTGTGTCCGTCTCTGCCAATAACTGGCTACTAAAAGTAAATAGAATAAACAGGATAGCGGCTTTCATAAGATATTGCTCCAAGTCAGTTTTTTATGAGTCTAGCAGGCAAAAGCTGGTTTTATGTGGATTATTATGTGCTTGCTATGTTGCGCTTACGCACCGTCTGGAAGGCTTGTAAAGTGTATTTTGCGGTGTTCCGGAAGTGCTACAAGTCTTATAAGAATGTCCCACTTTCGATACACCATCAACGTAATGGTTGAAGGAATTTATATTTAACCTATTGTTTTTTATAGCTATATATTTTGGCGTGTAAGTTGATTGACTCAACATGTATAAAAACAACAAGGATTAATTATGAAAAAGTTTGTCTTGTCTGCCATTACTTCAACCGTATTAATGTTGAATAGTATGAATGTGCAAAGCTTTGAAGATGACCGAGTACAATTGTTAGAAGCTTACTTTACACACTGCGAACAAATAAAGTTATGCAATGGCAGTGTCTTAGTTGCAGAAAATGACGCCATACTTTTCCAAAGAACGATGGGAGAGGTTAGTCACGCTAGTGAAGAGCTGCTAGGGACTCAACATCAGTTTGATATTGGTTCTATTTCAAAGCAGTTTACCGCTATCGCGATCATGATGCTTAAAGAGCAAGGCAAACTGAAATTTGAAGATCCCGTTTATTTATATATTCCTAACTTTCCATATAAAGATATTAAAATCAATCAGCTATTAAACCACACTTCTGGTGTGCCAGATATGATGCCTTATATCTCGGACTTGTATCGTCAAGGAAAAGTGGACTCCAGCCTTGATCAAAGTTTTTTATTGAGTGTGCTGCTGAGTGAGCAACCTGCATTAATGTTTAAACCGGGTGAGCAATTTAAATACAGTAATACTGGTTATGTTGTACTTGCAAAGGTCATTGAGTCAGTATCTAGATTGCCGTATAGCCAGTTTCTTCAACAGCAAGTATTTTCACCCCTTGGTATGCATTATACAGTTAGTCGAACCAAGTTGACGGAAAAGAAAATAACAACTCGTGCATATGGGTTTCGTCGTCACTT
The DNA here is from genome assembly GCF_021530695.1 of Pseudoalteromonas sp. OF5H-5. Taxonomy (NCBI): domain Bacteria; kingdom Pseudomonadati; phylum Pseudomonadota; class Gammaproteobacteria; order Alteromonadales; family Pseudoalteromonadaceae; genus Pseudoalteromonas; species Pseudoalteromonas sp. OF5H-5. The sequence continues at coordinate 195,113 of NZ_JAKGBF010000010.1, read as the reverse complement.
AAATGATAAGAAGCGCGCCTTTGATCAAATTCCTTTCTTTGATGTTGAGGGGATGGGCGGGATCTATTCAACGACTCAGGACTTGTATAAGTGGCACTTAGCGTTAAGCAATAATAAACTTATTTCGAAGGAAACTTGGCTGCAAGCGCTGCAGCCGACCACAACATTAGACAACAACACCAAACAGTACGGTTATGGATTCATGTTAAAGGCTGATGCCTATGATCATCCCAAGTTTGGCCACAGTGGCCACTGGCGAGGTTTTAAGTCGATTTACAGCCATCAATTGGATGATAATAGAACGATTATTCTATTAACAAATAATGGTCAAGATGACGTTGTCGATGAGAATGAAAAAGCGGTAGAAGCCATTTTAGCGATGAAACCATATCCTCAAGTAAAACAACCTATTTCAGCAGTTCTTTATAAGATGTTTACCCAAGAGGAACCTGCTGAGGCGAGAAGTCAATATAATCGCCTCAAGGCCGATAGGTATAACGATTATGATTTTTCAGAAGCGCAGTTGAATGACTTGGGATATGCGCTTTTGGGAGAAGAGAAAAATGCCGCTGCTATTGCTGCATTTGAGCTAAACGTTGAAGCATTCCCTAGTTCAGCCAATGGGTTAGATAGTCTCGCAGAGGCACTGATTGCCGATAATCAACTAAAACGTGCAAAGGCGATTTTAAAACAGGCAATTGTACTTGACCCTAACCTCGAATCTGCAAAGAAGCAACTAGCGAGTTTAGAAACACCTGTAAGTACGAAAAATTCGCTGTAGTAACAGTTGTCTTGGCCAAATCGCAGCTGCTGGGTGAGCTATCATGCTAGCAGCTAAGCGCGTCATTTTTATAGTTTAGTGAGCTTCAAACTGAACGTGAACTCAGTCTGACTAGAGGTTAGTTGCCAATTAGCTATGGCTTTGATGAATATACTCAGCCTATGCTTTTAAGCCACGGAATAACATCCATTAGTGATGCTCGCGTATATTGGCAGCGCGGCCAATTAGATACTTGGCAAAAGCTACAAGCGGATGGTGTTTTGAAGATGCGAGCCAGCTTGGGCTTATGGGCTTATCCGGAAGCAAGTGATGAAAGCCAAATTAGAGCGCTTAAATCGTTTCATAATACGACGCCAAATAGCTTATTAGAAGTCGACCAAATAAAGTTTTACATGGATGGTATTTTGGTGAATACCACTGCGGCAATGAAAGAGCCTTATAAAGTAGATTGGCTTAAGCTCGATGGTAACCGTGGAGTGAATTATTTTACCCAAGCTCGATTAGAGAAATATATAAAAGTATTGGAGCCTAGTGGCTTTGACTTTAACATTCATGCAGTTGGCGACAGAGGAATACATGAAGCGTTAAATGCTATTGAAGCAGCCTCTAAAGGAGCTGCTCGGCATCGCATTACACATGTAGAAGTTGTTGATCCTGAAGATTACAAGAGGTTTTCTGCGCTGAGTGGATAGCTGATGCACAAGTCGCAGGAGAATTTACTCAACCGCATCATTGGCAAGAAATGCAACCACTGTTAGGTCGCGAGCGGGCAGATCATTTGGTTCCAATTAAAAGCCTAAGTGAAAATGGTGCGATGCTCACGCTGAGCAGCGATTGGAATGTGAGTACGCTTAATCCTTTTATCAGTATCGCGAATGCAATTACTCGACAGCCTGAAGCAACTCATTAGAACAAGCAATCGCAGCCTACACAATAAATGCTGCGTACGCGATGCGACAAGAAGACATTGTGGAAGCCTCGAGGTTGGAAAGCTTGCTGACTTTATTGTGTTAGACCAAAACCTATTCAATATATCATTCGACGAATAAAAGAGACCAAAGTTACGCAAACGTGGATCCATGGAAATCAGGCCTTTTAACGTGGGGCTAATGGCTTGACTGTTCATAACCAGTCGAGAATCAGCAACAATGTAGTGCGGGATTTCGGATTGAAATAGAAGTAGCAACCCTTACTCTATGGTCTAACTCAAACCGTTAAGGATTGTTATGACTTCACTTGCTAACATGCCATTTTCTTTGCTCGAATTAAGCCCGATGAAAGAGCAAGATACCGTTTCACAAACCCTCGCTAACAGCGTGGCTTATGCGCAAAAAGCGGATGAACTTGGCTTTAAACGCTTTTGGATGGCTGAGCATCATAATATGCGTGGCATCGTCTGCGCAGCAACCTCCGTATTGATAGGGCATATTGCCGGACACACTCACAATATTCGGGTAGGGGCGGGTGGCGTGATGTTGCCAAACCATCCACCGTTAGTCGTCGCTGAGCAGTTTGGCACCTTAGAAAGCCTCTATCCAGGCCGTATTGATTTGGGATTAGGGCGCGCGCCTGGCAGCGATCCTATTACCAGCCGAGCACTACGTCGCGATGACAGACGTGCGGAGCAATTTGACGATGAAGTTGCTGAATTACAAGCCTTGCTCGGTCCTTATGACGGTAGATCCTCGGTGCGTGCCATTCCGGGCGAAAACACCAAGGTACCAATCTGGTTGCTTGGTTCGAGTCTTTATAGTGCCCAGCTCGCCGCAAAGCGAGGTTTACCTTATGCATTTGCGGGTCACTTTGCGCCACGATTCGTGCATGATGCTATCGCGCTTTATCGCCGCGATTTCCAACCATCAAAGGTGTTAGATAAACCTTATGTAATGCTTGGCTTACCGGTAGTTGCAGCCGATACCGACGAGCAAGCGCAGTATTTAGCTACTACGTCAAAGCAACGTATCCTAGCGTTGATGCGAGGTCAGGCGTTATGGTTGAAACCCCCCGTTGATTCGATGGAGGGTCTATGGAATGCCCAAGAGCAAATGCAAGTTGAAAGCTTTTTAGGCCTATCTGTGGTTGGAAGCCCCGCGACTGTCCACCATAAACTCAGCATGATTAAACGTGAGTTAGCGGTCGATGAGTTTATTTTTACCAACGATTTATACGAGCTAAGTGATAGAAAACATGCGCTTGAAATCTTGGCGAGCTTAACGTAAAAGTCTGAGTGCGAAGGCAGTACTTAAGAGAAGGTTTGCGGTACACTGCGAGTTAAAAATTTACAAGGAACGAAAGTTGAAAACGATTTGGTTGTGTATCCTTTCTCTACTTATTCTGCCTTTTATGTCGGGGCGAAAGAAATAGCGCTGACCTTTGATGACGCCCCATTACCGGGGAGTAAGTTGATGTCAGGTACGGAAAAAACGACGCTCCGTCATGAAAGTGAAAATGAAAATACTAAGGTACTAGAAGCTAAACTTGCTGAGCTCGGGGTGTTTAAATCACCCTGAATAATAAGTTCAGCGAGTCAATATTTGCAGTAACAACTAGGGCCTGTTGATCTTTGCTGTTTGATTTTTGTTCTTCTGAGTGTGTTTTGGTCGCGACGCTCGACTTGCCGCCTAGTAATCTAGGCAAAAGTTGAGCAACAATGAACAAAGCGCACTCAGGTGAACCCAAAGGGCAGCGCTTGATTAGCATTTCTACTGTGTTATCGCCTGACTCACATAGAATAACTATGCTACGCAGGCTCTGCCTTGTACAAATACCAATCAAACTGCTGCAAAAACAAACTTGAAAGGTAAACAGGCCCTAAGGAAAAATAATGGATCAAGTCGTACGCGTCGGGGTTGGCGTGGTAATAATGCACGATAATAAAATTTTGCTTGGTGAGCGCATCGGCGCTCATGGCGCACATACTTGGGCAACCCCTGGTGGCCATTTAGAGTATGGAGAGGACATTGAGGCATGCGCGATAAGAGAGGTGCATGAAGAAACGGGGCTAGATGTTGTAAACGTTGAAAAGCTTGGTTTTACTAATGATTATTTTGCCAATGAGCAGAAACATTATGTCACTCTGTTTGTCATGGCAAGGTGCGATACTCATGATGCAGAAGTTAAAGAGCCAAATAAATGCAAACAATGGCAGTGGTTTTCGCTTGATGAATTGCCGCAGCCCCTATTTTTGCCTTTGGTGAACTTTTTAGAAGAAAATAACACACTTTATCAAGGCTAAAATAGCAATTGGGGCACAGCATGGAAGAAATAGTCGTTAGATATATTCACTTTCTCGGTATTTTATTTTTGGCATCGACGCTCGCGATTGAAAACGTGTTACTCTCTAAATCAATGAGTAGTCAGAGCATTAAGCGGTTAGCGGTAGTTGATGGCTTGTATGGTGTTAGTGCGCTGGTAACCCTTGGCGCAGGATTAACGCTATGGTTTGCAGTTGGCAAGCCCAGTGAGTTCTACACTAAAAATCCGATTTTCCATGCCAAAGTCGGACTATTTTTGTTAATCGCTTTGCTGTCTATCATTCCGACTGTGTTTTTATTGAAGCACCGTAATACAACAAAAGATAATTTATTTGTGCCCCAGCGTATTATCGTCATTAAAAGGCTAGAAATGCTGTTACTTTTAGTTTTACCGCTACTTGCTGCACTTATGGCAAGAGGCTATGGGTTGCCCTCATCATGAAACAAAATATTGTAAATATTGCGCTCGTCGTCAAAGACTACGATGAAGCCATCGACTTCTACGTCAATAAACTAGGTTTTGAATTAATAGAAGACACCGATCAACCCGAGCAAGATAAACGCTGGGTGGTGGTAGCACCGCCTAATTCACATGGTACGGCGTTACTACTTGCCAGAGCTTCTACGCCAGAGCAGCAGGAGTTTATTGGTGATCAAGCTGGTGGGCGGGTATTTTTATTTTTAAATACCGATGATTTCTGGCGTGATTATGAGCGCATGACATCTATTGGCATTCGGTTTATTCGCGAGCCGCAAGAGCAAGATTATGGCACGGTTGCTGTATTTGAAGATCTCTATGGCAACCGCTGGGACTTATTGCAGTTAAATCCTGATCATCCTATGGCAAAGAGATGATCTCAAAGTTACCAAAATGGGTTGAGATCGGCGCTTTTATATTGGCGCTCGTCGCAGGATTTGTGAATGCAATCGGCCTACTTAGCTTTGAGCACCAATCCGTTTCTCATTTATCCGGCACTGCGACTATGCTCGGAACTAGTTTTTTAGGTGGCAGCCTTAAAGAAACCCTGCACTTATTTGGAGTGTTACTCGCGTTCTTGCTTGGCTCTGCACTTGCAGGGTTTTTGCTGCATGGCACCACGTTAAGGCTTGGCAAACATTACGATACCGCGTTGGTGCTCGAAGCCATGTTGCTTACCGTGTCTCTCGTCTTACTGATGCAAGGCTCATTTTATGGTCATTTTTTTGCCTCCGCGGCTTGTGGACTACAAAACGCATTAGCCACCACGTACAGTGGAGCTGTGGTGAGGACAACCCATGTAACAGGAATATTCACTGACTTAGGGCTGATGATTGGGGCATTGTTTAGAGGCGAGCCTTTGGATATCAGAAAAACAAAACTGTTTGTGTTGATCATTTCAGGGTTTGTGGCAGGTGGCGTGTTGGGCGCTTGGCTTTATAACAAGTTTCACTTTCAGGCGCTGTGGTTACCTATAACCATCTGTTTGCTAATTGCTGGTGTTTACCGCTTTGCGCTTAGGGATAAGGGGTAGCACACCGCTGTGTTGACGTATCTTGGTTTGGATTATTGACTACTTAATCGACATCGTATACATTGGCGCGCGATTTTAATTTGGATCTTTCCACGATGTTTTACATCCTATTTAAGAATTTTGTTAGAAGGCTTTGCTCCGCGCATTAACACGATGAAGTGTTGCTCGGAGCTTACTTTCTAAATCTTCATCAGAGACATTGGCGACTACCTGAATAAAGGTGGGCAGCGGCAGTGTATCTGATGATTGGAAAGACGAAGCCGGCGATGATACTTCATCGCCGGCTTTTTTGTGCCCGAAATTCAGTGGCACACGTTTTCGAAATTTTTTGAAACGGGAGGTCGGTATTACAGCCGATCTCCCGTTTTTTTATGGATGTAATTTAATGAATTTGCTTTTAAATGACCTGATGACGTCAGGTATAGACTCATACAAACACAAGCTTAATGTTGGCTTTATTTCTTTTGCTTTGCTGAACACCTGCAAGGTAAACGTTTGCTGCGCAAAAAAGGGGTAATGAGATGTTATTGACTTTATTACTCGCCTTTATTGCGTTTTTAGTTGGGGCCGATGAGCTGATGCTTGGGCCTATTCTTGAACCTATTGGACTCGAATTAGGTGTAAAGCCTGAGCGAGTAACACTGTTTATTACCACTTACAGCGTTGCCCTAGCGATTGTGGCTCCGCTATTTGGGGCGCTCTCGGATAAAGCAGGGCACCGCGCTATCATCTTACCTGCAATCGTGGTTTTTGGTGGTGCCTCCATCGCGACAGGGCTTGTCACTTCATTTGAGTGGGGCTTAGTTGCTCGTGTGATCACGGGGATTGCCAGTGCTGGCATGCTCCCGATTGCGTTTGCCATCGCGGCAAGCTCTGGTGGAGATGCGCTCAAACGGATCGGTTGGGTGCAAGCAGGCTTAACTCTTGGCATGATCTCAAGTCCTGCGTTTGGCGCGTTTTTAACGCATTTAATGTCGTGGCGAGCGGCTTTTGTTGCACTCGGGATCGCCACTTGGGTTGTGGCGTTATTACTTACTGTAAACCGCCGTGCGATCCCAAGTGACAAAGCTGGAGAAGGCACCAAGATATCAGTCAAGCTATGGCAAATACCTGGTGTTGTTGGCGCGTTACTTACCATGTGTATTGGTTTAGGTGGTGGTATTGGTTTGTTCAATTTGGTTGGGCAGCATTTACGAGATACACAAGCACTGTCAGTGTGGTTTATTGGTGTACTGTATGCCTTATTAGGCTTAGTGAGTGTTGCTGGAAACCTGATGATGCCAAAACTCGCAACCCACTTTGAAAGTGGGCGGCAGGTCATGCGTGCGTCATTGGTCGTTTGCCTCATTGCCAGTAGCGGTCTTTATTGGTATCAAGGTATCTCTCTCATACCGTTATACTTTTTGATGACACTTTGGGCATTGGCTGGCGGCATTGGTTCACCGGCATTACAGGCATATATTTCAGAACTTTCGCCTGCACATCGTGGTGTACTTATCTCACTGGCCATGAGCATGATGCACATTGGTGTGGCGATTTGGTCTGCCGTCGCAGGTTTTGCTTACAGCCTTGGTGCGGCTGCAATGGCGCTGCTTGCTATTATTTTGTTTAGTCTTGCCATTTTGTGTTTACGCCCCGTAAAAGGCGCATCAATTTAGGAGGTAACTAGTACCAATTAGCCTTAATACTTGCTCAATTTTAAGGATCAAATCTGACGCTAACGGCGTTAAAAATTTCTCATTTAGAACAACTGAATAGCAAAATTTTCGCCCTGCCTACATGGATGTAGGTGCCTTGGCGGTAGCGGTGTTATCGACAAGATTCTCTCGCCTCAAAATTGGAAGCTGAATTAAGCGAGTTGGTATGCCAGCCTGCATATTCAATTGAACACGAGTGCTTTTGATTGAGTAGAAATGTTTTAATCTGTGTGGACTTTCATTAGACGAAATAAATTGCTAGTATCATTTTTGATATTAATTCTCATTTTCATTTGCTTTGGGTTTCATGGTATTTGCAAAGTTGGTACATGGTTTGATCGGATGATGTTGCGTCTATATATGTGAGCACTGTAAATCAACAACTTGTTTTCTTTCTTTGCCAAATGGGTGGTTAAGCTAGGTTCCTTGTGGAGGAAATATGGAACAACTTATTCAAGATTATAAAATGCTACTAATCGGAGAGCCTAACATTAGGCCCATTGTTGCGGCTATGCAGCTAGGTGTGAGTGAAGCTGAGTTGCTAAACGCACAGCTGGATGAGCCTGTTACGTCTCGAGTTACCAGATTAGATGAGCATAAAATCGCGGATTTATTAAAAGGATTTAAAAAGCTTGGAAAAGTGATGGCTTTGACTAGAAATGGCTCTGTGGTGAGCGAGATAACTGGTTTGTATGAAAAGCTCTATGTTACAGGGCACAGTAACAAACTTAGTGCCGTGGCCATCAATCCAGGAGGGATTGATCTGCGGCTTTTCTTGCACAAATGGAAAAGTGTATTTCTTGTTGAAACGGATAAGCATACTAGTTTTCAATTTTTCGATGAAAATGGTCGCGCTGTACATAAGGTATATATGACTGCAGACGCCGACTTTAACGAGTTTGTGAACCTTAAAGCACGCTACCAGCTAACACATAGTCACAAGTTGGATGTAACGCCTTTTGAAGTCCTAGATACTAATATTAGGGACTTGAGTACTGCGCAACTAGATGATTTTAGGTCGCAGTGGGGCGAGTTAAATGATGTCCATCATTTTCCAAAGCTTTTAGAGACATACAACCTTGAACGCTTGCAGGCCCTTGAAATCGTTGGCTCACCATGGAGCTTTGAGCTACAAAGCTTTGACCTTGCAGATATATTTCAGCAAGCAAACATGTTTAAGCAAGAGATTATGGTATTCGTTGGCAATCCAGGTGCGGTACAGATCTTCTCTGGAAAGGTTGAAAACCTCAAACAAGTTGGCCCTTGGTTTAACGTATTAGATCCTGAGTTTAGCCTGCATATAAAAGCAGACGACCTAACCCGCGCGTTCGTGGTCAGAAAACCCACGGATAACGGCAATACTGTGGTTACCTCTATTGAGTTTTTTGATGCCAATCGCGAGACTGTATTAACGCTGTTTGGTCGCCGAATTGAAGGCAAAAAACAAACCGATGAGTGGCAGGCGCTATGTGAGCGATTGATCCATAAAGGACGGGTTGCGGCGTAATACTTGAGCTATAGAAAAGCTATCCTCTACAATCAGCTAAATTGAAAAGGGCTCTATAAAAGAGCCCTTTGGTTTTCTAGTGCCAAATAGGCGTGACTTCTGAGACCAAAATTATTCGTTTAGAGACGGTATTTTGCTGCACATTCTCCATTCTTGTCGCCATTGCACTATGGCAAAGTGGGCGGGAAGTACCACGTTGACACTCGTCCATAATCACGCCTGACCCCACTGGTAATTCAGCAAAGAGCCGAAGATCTTGGGTACTGACATTATCTATAGGGGTGTTTACCGCGACACCGTCAGCTATCACAAACTCCCCGCCTGATACATTCTCTCTGGCCAGCGTAAGGATTGAGGTAATCGTTTGATGACTTAACCCGTCGAAATGAAGCGTATTTGGGGTTACTAAGCAATCCGCATGAGGTGTCGGATAATAGCCAATAAACTGATGCTCAACATGGTACGACGGTGCTGGAATTGAATGTTGGATCAAAAATTCAGTCAGCGCTGCTATTACTGGGTGGTTGCAAATCAATGTACCGTCAGTGCAATGTGTTATTGCTTTGAACCATCTTTGTTTACCCCCTGCGTCCGGGTTTAGTTGTTGAGACAAGCCGTAAACATAGTATTGGCCTCCTTGTCTATTTTCGGGGCTGATAAGGTGAGTGTTAGCGTCCTTGACGGTATAGCGCACGATACCTCTTGCATTTTGGCCGGATGGAATATAGGTGTCTAAGCCTAATTCAGGTTCTACCTGCTTCAGTAACGACTCAATATCTTGTCGTGAACCAACGTTTAAATTTGGCAAAGAATATTGGCAGAAACCATTTCTTAACAATGTAGTTTTAGTCATCTTTGATTCTCCTATCTGTCTTTGTTGATTTGTTTTCTTAAAAATTTCAATAAGCTTTTTCATATTCACCCCATCTGATGTGTTTTGGTATTTATAGGTTTTCATTTAACTGTGTGATTGTGAAGGAAAAATAAGGAATAAAAACGGAATGGGAACGGAAATTTATAGTGGTTTTATAAGTGAGTTATTTATTACGTTGCTAAGCTTTGATGTCTAGATAGGAGCAGTGAGCTTTGTGAACAGCCTTCAGTAAATTGCAAATTATAGAAGGTTGCCAATTCAAACCCGCATTGCATCCAGGAATGATATTTCTGCAATTTTGTGCCAAGCGATAGGGGTGGTTATTTCTACCTTGACAGACTTGTCCGGCAATGAATTTGCGTCTGGTTTCGCTGACAAAGTCCGATTGATAAATGTGCAGAACAGTTAGTTAGCTAGTATCGGTATGATTTTAAATAATTTTATTTCAGTGCCAAGTAATGGTCGTTGATATTCACAATGATGCAAGTTACCGAATGGTAGTTACCTTCATAATTTATATTTAAGTAACAAAGTGAAAATAGATTTGAAAATTGTGTTCTAATTGTATAGAAATGTAATCTAAATGTGGTTTTTAGATCTGTAAGTGAGATTTTTGATATGCCTAAGGGTAAGGAGCGCGAAATGGAACAAGTTTATAACTTTGCGGATGAGGTGCAATTAGAGTCCTTAAGGCAGCTGATTGTTGAGAAGATTAATCAAAACGGACTGTCCGAGCAGCAAGTTACAGACAGTGCTTACATGAGTGATAGAAGTCTTCGCAATTATAAGACGGAAGGCTACTTAGCCAGTTTAGCGCCACTCTCGTCATCGACGGTAAGTAAGCTAAAGAATCTATTGACTGCGCTTAATATTGAGCCTGAAGAAGCGCTGGAATACCACCAAAAGCGAATAGAAAATCAACAAAACAACCACCACTCAGACCCTACAAATCAAAATGGCCAGCAAAACAATACTCAGTTTCAAGGGTGCACCTTTAACGGCGGGGCGAATGGCCCAAATGTTATCACTGGTAATAGGGATATTACGCTTAATTTTGGTGCTAAAGATTAAAGGTAATCTTAAATTCTGATAAGGGGTGGCTTAACCCTGAAAATGTAAGCTAGTTAAGAAGCTTGTATCTCTATAACGAAGTGCTCGTTTTTAGAAGCTATTAAGGTTTAATTACTTCTTTTTTATATTTAAAAGTGATTTTATATGAGTGCGGATCCAAAGGAAGCGGAAGCTGGTTCAAGCATTGGCATCGAAACCAATGCATATGAGAATGATGTTCCTCAGCAACTGAGCCAGTTTGATAGTAGTACGTTTGAAGAGGCCGTGATCCAAGGGAACAGAGATGTTCAGGTCAATAACTATTTTTCAAACGCTGATAAGAAACCACTGAAGTATGAAGCACTTCAGTTAAGAACGTTTCCAAAAATTGCGAGTAATGAGGTCATTTTAGATGACATCAAGTTAGCCGAACTTAACAACTTCCTCGTTTGTCACAACTGGCTGATTATTGGAAAAAATAACGAGAATGCCTTTTATCTCTCAGAGGCTATCGCTGCTGCTTTACAGCACACCGACATATCATCTTACTACATACGTCACAATTCATGTCGAATGACTGAGTATTTAGAAGCAAGATTTCCTTACGTAGAAAGTCAACACGCTTATGTTATTAGGCAACCAATAGAAGACCTAGAAAGTTTCGAGCGCTTTATCGAAACCCGTGAAAATCTAAATGCACTGACGTCTAAACTAAAAGCACGTAAGGCAACGCTGCTTATGGTATTGGATAGTAAAGGCGATAGTGACTGTCCTAGAAGGATCCAGGAATACCTGCGTTTCAACTCTGTAAGTTCTATGCTTGGTTATTGGCAGCCTGCAGTTCACTTTACACATGACCCATTACCTGTGGCAGCACTAGATAACGACGACTGGTTGGACTGTTTAGTTATTACACTAACTTGTTGGTTTAACAATATGCCACTGGTGTTGTTTCAAAATGCAATTGCTAAGGCATTTGACCATAAATTAAAACAAGCTAAAGAAATAGGAGAAGGAGTCGAAGCGTTAACTCATGCTTATGCTGGTTGGCAGCAAGATCCTGATGCGTTTTTAAAATTAGCTGGGCTTGAGCTCACATCACCGTCGGGCTTAGGTATTTGTTGTATCAGGTTAAGTTCGATTAAGCAGGCAAGCGTATATCGAGAAAAGTTGCTTACAAACAATCCATTCCAACTAGCTGTACTCTCGCCAATTATTGAGGAAGTCATTTTTGATCAGGATATAACAAATGAACTCATTGACATAGATGCACTTTTTTCAGACCTCGCCTACTTCTACTTAAAGCTTTCTGAAGTCGGGGTAATTACTATTAACAGTGACTACCTATTAAAATTATTTGAACGTTATCGTCAGTGTCCAAATTCAAAAATAATTCATTTTATCTCATTTGTTAGGGCGCTCTCTTATCAAGATAGATTCAAAATAGCCATCGATGAATTTATTTATCAACTACTAGGGCAAGTGGAAAAGAAAGAGAAAGATTTAATATCTATTTCAGACTTAGAAATTCATATTGACAACTGGGTGCCAGTATTTAAATCAACCTATGAAAATAAGCTTAAAGAGATGGTGTGTGATTTCAAAAATCACCTCTATTTTTTGTTTAATACTCTAGCCTATTCAATTGAATTTGAAAGTGAGTCTGAAGTTTTGTCATTAGAGTATATATTTTCTAAAAGCTATGAGCTTGGGTTGGATAAGAGTAAGAAATGTCCTAGCTTTGCGCTGCTTCGCTACTATTTTTCAGGGTATTTATATAGCGACTCCTTTCACTTATTAAAAATACTTAAAAGTATACCTTCCGATAGTGAGAAGTGTATTTTAACTTTAATGATTGTGAGACTTTTTGTTTTTAGTCTTATGCATCGTGTGTTAGAGGGAAATAACCAAGTTGATGATAAGGCTACCTCCTACTTGATTACGTTAATGTTTGAAGAGGGGGCGGAAGAGTTAATTTACCAATTGCTCGCGATGCCAAGTTTGAGCGAAAGTCTAAAGAAGAGAAACATCACAGCATTTTTAACCACATCAATTTATATAAAGCAAACGCTGCTCCAAGCGCAATATATCACCGATGAAAGCGAATATGAGCATTACGACATGATGCTTACGGAGTTAAATGAAAAATTCAAACGATTGAATCAATTGTTTGCCATTGCTTGCACCAGAAAACAGTACGAGCAAATTAAAGCAGATTTAAGAATTCAGCGAGATAAGGCGGTAGAGCAGTACAGAAATTGTAGATCAGATAAAGAGTTGAGGATGCTACTAAAGCTAAAAAAAGGCGTGTTAAGCGAAGCTATTAAACAATTTAAAAAACCTAGAAGAGAATCCTACCATGCATGAAAGCATCTCTAATTTGAGCAACTTAATCAGAAAAGTCGATACTAACTTTCACAATCCGAGAGTTCATGGAGAAGGATTTGTTGTCACTTGGAATAAGAAAACCAACCAAATCGTAACCAAGCAAGGTTTGCTATCTGATTTATTTAATAAGAAACATTATGAATATTTCTTTGTTAAATCTCAGACAAAACCAATCGTCATTAGCAAAATTCCATTTGAATGGCATGAAGGTGCAAGTGAGATTGCACTAGAGTTTTACGCTACCTTTCAGCTTAAAATTACAGATCAAACTGAAGCACATAAGTTAGTCGAAATCTTGAGTATGTCAGGCACGCCGGAAAAAGGATTATTTAATTTAATAGATAAGCACCTGCATCACTGCATGTCGAAAATGTATAAGAAATGCTTGGACTCACAAAATAGCAACTTATTGGATGAGTTTTATCAGCAAGAGCTACAGCGTGGAGAAAGCAGTGAATTAAACACTTCGGTGTGCGAGCAAATGCAGCAAGAATTAAAAGGAATGGATTTTAATATTGGCTTTACGTTGCGTAATGCACCAGAGCGATATGCCGAATTTAAATATAGTACCAAGATAAAAGAAACGGGCTTAGAAGTAACGTCCGAATGTCAAATGACATTGAATAACTATCAAGCCTATCGCAAGTCTGAAATTAGCGATATCGAGGGGGTGGTAGCACACATGAAGGCGGGTATTGAGAGAGCAATCCGTCAGCATATTTTGGGCAAATCTGAAATGGATCTGCTGAGCAACTTCAAAACGGCAACGAGTCAAGACGTCTCTATCTCCGATCAGGTTAAAAATAGTGTTAAGCAACAAGCTACTGCGATTGGTTATGAACTTAATTCATTTCATACATTACCAAACATTGCTCCGCTGAGGTTATTAAATGGGTTGATGCTCACGTTTGATAAAGAAGATGGCGCATTTAAAACGGGGATGTTTGGTAGCCGTGTACGGTTAAATATTCGCATGGAAGTTAAGGCGAAAGAAGGAGAGTTTGAGAAATACCGTCACTTATTTGCAAGTAGTGAAAACGACAATCAGATTGATTTGTTAGCAATAACGCAAGCGCAAATTCTCGACAGAATAAAAGTACTAGTACACGACATTTGCAAAGAAGTGATGTTGAATGACAAGTTTAATCATTACAAAGCATTAAGTCAGTTTGAAGAATTAATCCGGCCTCAACTTGAAGATGAAATTGGCAAACGATTAAGTGAACAACATGGCTTGGTGGTAAGTATTAAGTCACTTATGGCAGTTGAATCTGAAGATGCCATGAGGCTTGAAGAGCTAAGAGGTAAAAAAATACCAATCCAATTTAAGCATTTTTTTGGTGGACAAGACGGGATTGGTGCCGAGTATTCATTCAGTGGTGCATTTGAAGTGCTCGGTCTAGTCGTCAGTGACGCCGGTGGTGAACATAGTTGGGAAACGTTTGAAAAATGGGATTTTGGTTACCGAATTGATTCTCCTGAGCGTCATACCAACACCGCCCTTAAAGGGAATGACGATAGAGTCTGTAAAAAATTGGCGATTGAGAATGAACTAGAAGATATAAAACAGGAAGTTATTAGGCTTTTCAAGGCATCAACATTACTTATCCCTTCCATTACGCTTTGGGTGAATAAACGCGAGTATAACGCAAAGTTACAAGATGAATTGCTCAGTGAGGTATCGGCTCTGTTGAGGCGCAGCCGAGGAATGGATCTACTGATTGAAAGACTAGAAATTAAAGACGAAAGCCTGATCCAAGCGCAGCTTGATAGTCGAGATCGTAAGCTCAAATCAATTGCCGATGTCGATAGTATGCGTTTAGAGCAGCGTTTAGTTGATTTAAAACAAAGCAAAGACGAAAAGCAAAAGCTTGCGGACGAAGTTACAGAAAGAAGATTGAGTTTCCTGCGCGACAGCGATGATTTTGAGGACTTACTAGACGAAAAAGAGCGTATCGAAAATGATTACCGTCATTTAAATACTAAAGAGTCGACCATAGAAGAGCTACTGCCAGCCCCTAACAGCCATGCCTCGAGCGATATCGAAGAATTAGCTGATGTACTTACTAAATCCAATAACCAGTGGGAAACGAACGATGAAAAGTAGAAAAAACCTTGTTGCTGCTTCAATCATGACAGCTTTGCTATCCGGGTGTGCAATGACTGACGACACTCAAACTCGAGCTGAGGGAGCATCGACAGGTGCACTCATTGGTGGTGCGCTTGGTTTGGTGTTAGGTGACAATAAGCAAGCCGCTATGATTGGTGCATTGATTGGTGCTGTTGCCGGTGATCTTTATGCCAAGAGTGTGGTTAAGAAGAAGCAGGATTACGCTAATACTGAGTTATATATGCAAGATGTGATTAAAGGGGCACAAGAGAAACTTATCGCAGCAAAAAATGAAAGAGAAAAAATTCATTTGGAAATAGAAGGTTATACCGCGCAGTTAGAAAGCATTGAGGCAGAGTCTCAAAAACGCAGTGCTGAGTATAGTAGCTTAGAAACGCAAAAAGATAGTCTGTCTAAAGCGGTTTCCAAGTCAGCTAAGTTAGTCGAGATATTGACTGAAGAAATTCAGTACCAAAAGGACGTGCTGGCACAAGAAAGAGAAACCGTTTCTGTGCAATTAGCCTCACATAGTGAAACGGTTATTCAACAACTTCTTGCTGAAAAGAACGAGCTAGAAGTCATGCAAGCCCAGCTAGCTTCATTAGATAGACGGAAATTATATTAATGCTGAAGCGGGTTATATATTGCTTGTTTTTGTCTTTGCTAGCAGGTTGTAAGACGACAGGTGATCCGACAACTGGTGGGTTGTATGGATGGAGCGAAGAAAAAGCAAAGCAACGACAGGCACAGCTAAACCGAAGAGTAGTGGATATCGAAGCTCAAATGAATGCGATTGAGGAAGAAAATCAAGAGCTTGAAAGTGACAAGGTACAACTAACACAGTTGATAGTAATACAAAGTGAGAAGTTAAACGCTTTAATTGCAAGCCATGATGCGTTGCTGGATAAGATAGAAACATACAAAGGTCTTGAACATATTAATCAGACAAAAATTAGCCAGCTGAAAACACGTTACCCATGGCTCGGCCTGAGTCGAGAGGAGGTATTGAGACAATTTCAGGAAGCGGCAAGCGAATCACGACAACAGCAAATGCTAAACCAGCTAGAGAGTGAGCTTGAATCACTAGCACAAGAAATAGATATGATACTTTGAGTAATGTAGATGTCGATTAAACCAATAAAAGCACAATATTATTGCAACAATATAGAACACTGCAGCAATGCTCGGGCGCATAAGTTATTTACTAAATCATATGCCAACAAGTGTAGTGTTTGTGCTCAGCCATTACTGTTTGCGCGTTGGCATTTTTCGTTTGTCACTTCCTTTAGTTGGGTACTTTGTTTATCAACATTGGCAGCGCTATCTTATCCATATTTTTTTCCTAAAGAATATGAAAATATTACTTTTTCTGGTGTGAAGACTGAAGTTCAAGAGTCTAATGCCGTTGTGGAAGTTACTATTCATCGAACAACAGGCATTGATTTAGTACAACAGATAGAGTTGATAACAGAAGATGGTACTGCAAAAGCAGCTGAGGACTATCGAGCCCTTGATATTGCTTTACAGTTCCAGCCTGGTGAAGTGCAAAAATCAATAAATATTCCCATTATTCCTGACTCCGATGTCTATGAAAACAATGAAATGTTTTACATTAAGCTGAAAAATGTGAAAGGGCAGCCATCACATATCGTGATGATTGTCGAAGCTGGAGTAAACAAAGACTTAGTGGAAAAAAGCAGCCTTTTGGTAAGTAACCTTTCAGCTCTTGCAGCGGACCTTTCGAATGATTTGAAACAGCTTGAGATCCTTGGTAACTATCTGTCAACCAAAGAAAATCCAAAGGCGAACTTGGTCAAGAATTACCGTAATACTCAAGATAATATTCAAAGAGCGAGAGAAAAATACATCGTTCTTTTTAATGACGCTTTAGATTTGGACCCTAATGTTTTGAGAAATGCATTGGATTCCCACCTTGAAGCGCTGAAAAAACAACAGTTTCATACTCAATATGAAGCAACAACTGTGATGAAAGCTCAGTTACTTGACTACTTGAGTTCCAGAGTTTCTAACTCGCCTAAGTGGCTCGAGGAGTTAGGTGAGGTAGTAAAGCTTGAAGTGAAAGCAAATAACAATGGTAGTGTTATCTAATCTGAGTTGCTTATTTATTGGGCTAACTTTCAACTAAGCCAATGGGCAGTGCACTCAGCGCTGCTGCATACTCCCCATCAACAGAAGTGAAAATCGAGAGAACTTTTGTTCATTATTCGATGAGTTAGCAATAGCTCATTGAAGCACCCTCAAATACTGCGAGCCTTTGGTTTACGGTGTTTAAGTTCAACCATTACATCGAACTACAATATTTACCTGTAAAACTTTCAAACAAAACGATTGCTGACTAAAGAGCTGGCAGAGGGTTGTCTGTAGCTGACGTTTGTAAAAATACAGAGCTAATTTGAGATCCTTTTATATCAAGTGCTACAAGTAGCACCTTGCTTTACGTCCAATCTATTTCCTATTTCTTTCCTAATCCATTAACTAATTGATATTAAATAGCTTATTGGTTTGTGAATTTTCCAAATATCGGCCTCTGGCATCTGCCATTATCGCCTTAACCTTATGTCTATCGGGCAAACAAGCAAACGCCTGATGTAAGGTGAACTCTGGCTGCAGACAGATTTTACCTCTCCTTTAAAAACAGAATGAGAGGAATTTACTATGTCTTTTAAAATAGAAGCATGTAATTTAAATAATATTGATGTCGCAGTTAAAACGTTGAAAGAAAACTATGTGGAAAACTTTCCAGCTATCAGAGTTACTAAAGATAAAATCTTAGGTAAAGGTATTTCTCTATACCTACTTAGTGATATAAGCCAAGTTCCACACAATCCAATAGCGACTTTTGGACTGAGCAGTGCGTATGAAGATGAAGATGTTTGGAAAGAAGTAAGGGCATCATTAAGCGATGACTTTGACCCTAAAAAGGATGCAGTTGTCGGCCAGCTTAGTATATCGAGTAAAGATGTCGCAATTACCAGAGTCGTTTATGGCCTGTTATTAGATAAAGCACAACAGATGGGTTATGAGCGGTTGTTTTTTATCCTGAGAGGAAATGTTGATTTTTATAAAAAGTTATTTAACGCTATACTGATTAAAAGTGATTGCAACTATGATATTGGGGTTGATAGAAAAATATCTGCTCTAGTTGTTGAAACGAAAGAGATAAAGCAAAGGGGCCTTCGCTTCCTAAATCGAAACTTATCATCTTGCTTTAATAAGAGTGATAGTCTAATTAAAAGGGAAATTATGAATAAATCTCATTGGGATGAATATAGTAGTGCATTTGACTCTATTATTACTCCACCACAGGTTGAACTTTATAATACAATTGCTCCGCTGTTGTCAGGAGTTGTACTGGATGCTGGATGTGGAAATGGAAACTTAGCCGCTTTTGTTAATGGTGAGGTTTCTACTTATCACGGCGTCGATACATCTCTTGATATGGTGCAAAAAGCCAACGCCAATCTGCAGAGACTTAAAGAACCACAGCGATTTCAAGCATTTCATGTTCAACTCGAAGAATTTGTAAATACACATCAATACGACGTGATTACATTAATAAACAGTGTTTATGCGATGGATAATCCTTCTTTAGTTTTTAAACACTGCTATAACTTACTTGCTCCGGGTGGCCTGTTAATTATCGCAAACCCCAATGAAAACATGACAAAATCTCACATGGAAATGATGATTGAGCTGTATGAATCGCAATTTAGTGGCAATCCTGCTGTTGCAGACTTTAAGAGATTGAATTTACAATTTGTCACACAATACCAACATTCGTTTTATACTTTAGATAAAATTGAAGGTTGGCTAGAACAAGCTGGACTGTCTGTAACAAACCGAGACTGCACTCACTTTCATGGTGCAATGAATTTAATCGTAGCTAAAAAGTAGGAAAATAAAAATGCGCTATCAAGATCTAGTCGATTTGTTGAATGCTTCGAATCAAGCAGAATACACTGCAAGTTTTTATCGTGCCATATCACATATCGGAT
This sequence comes from Pseudoalteromonas sp. OF5H-5, assembly GCF_021530695.1. Lineage (NCBI taxonomy): Bacteria > Pseudomonadati > Pseudomonadota > Gammaproteobacteria > Alteromonadales > Pseudoalteromonadaceae > Pseudoalteromonas > Pseudoalteromonas sp. OF5H-5. The sequence goes on along the minus strand of NZ_JAKGBF010000010.1, from coordinate 175,925 downwards.
TTGATAGCGCAATTTATGGTTTTTTGCCAAGCCATGAATTTGTTAAACACTTGAACCAAATGCCTATCATACTAGCCACCGAAAACGCCCCTCTCGATTATTTAAAGTACTATCAGGAAAATGAAATTTTTAAGCCTGAGAAGGATATCTTCGTGGCTCAAATACTGTCAGGGCATCGAAAGCCAATCAATTGGTGGCGGGACTTACAGAGTTTTAACCCCACTGAGTTACAAGTTGCTACCTTAGCCCATGCAAAAAACGAATTTGGTCTCAATAACGGTTTTGTCGTCCCGCTCATGTGCGACCACAGAGGCTACGCTTGTGTTACTTTGTATAGCAATTTAAGTGATAAAGACTTTAATCATCTGGTACAGGAAAATGAAGAACAAATCGGGTTATTTTGCTCGGCGTTGAACAGCAAAATCTTCTCAGATCCAAACTTAGTTGCCGAGTTATACGACAATTATATAAAAATGAGCGATACAGAGCGTCAAGTGATGCGATACTTGGTTTCGGGGAAACCGATGAAGCAAATTGAAGATCATATTGGAATAACCTATCGCTACGCTGCAAAAGTAATTGATAAATTTAGAAAAAAGCACGGAAATGTGCCAAAAGACAAATTGCTCTATTCGTTAGGGCACTACTTTAGTTGATTTAACGCTAGTATTTCATATCTGATTTATCGTACTAACGGACGAGTTTGTCTTTAATGTGGCAGGTTACTCTGAGCGAGGAGTGGATATTAATGCTAACTTATTTTTGGACAAAAACGTGTTTAGGAGTTGGATGATTACTATTACTTTGACTAATGGCTTTGCATAATAATTTTTTGCGACGGAACAAATTATTGCAACGGCTTGTTGCAAAATTAGGTCGGTAGACTGTTAGACGAATCACCTCTGTCCTCCCCAATTTACACCAATAGAGCTTTTGGAAGAAGCTAAAGCTGGCTCTATTAATTATAAACTTATATTTTCAATAAAATAGCATTTCTATGTTACGATGTGCTTGTCAGTTAGGGACAATTACTAGGTTAGCGTGGAAGGTAATAAATGCTCAGTATCGATGAAGCAGAAACAAAGTTTAAAACAATCTATTCTGAAGTTATCAATAATCTTGGCTCTATCGCTAGCGAGGAAGACTCAAAAATTCAAATATTAAATAGAATTTTTACAGAGTGCTTAGGCTGGGGGTTTAGTGATATCAAAGCTGAGACTAAACATGAAAATGGGTTCTCCGACTACATCTTTCGTGCAAGTGATACCCCTCAGTTTGTTGTTGAAGCGAAGAGAGTAGGAAGGCTAGATGTAGAAGTTGCTAAAAGAGATGCCATAAAGTACCTCAAACTTAGCGGATCCGCCCTCAAAAAATGTAATGATGGGATTGATCAAGCATTTAGTTATGCTTCTCCGAATGGCCTACCTCTTGCCATTCTAACTGATGGTTTAATATGGGTTGTTTTTAAAACACATATTCCTGGAGAGAATTATAAGAATAAACAAGGTATTGTTTTCCCGTCGCTTGAAGCAATAAAAAATGATTTCAGCTCATTTTTTGAATTATTATCAAAATCTAATGTCGAGAATAGGGTATTTAACTCAATATTTGATGATGTTCATCATAACAGGATATTGATAAGCCATAACCTAAAAGCTCCTATAGATGATACAGAAATAAAACTAACAAAAAGGTCAGATATTGCTTATGATCTAGAAAAGGTTTTCGCGAATTTCTTTGAGAGATTATCAGGAGATGATGACGATGACATGATGGTAGAATGTTTTGTGGAGTCTCATGAAAGCCGTATCGCTGATTACTCTCTAGAAAAAATAACTACCAGTGTATTAGGAAACCTCTCTCGTGAAAAAAACAATGTGGATGGAGAACTGTCTAGAATAATATCCAATACCATTGAATCAGAAAATATAGGTGAGTCAGAACAATCTATTTTCATTGTTGGGCCTACAGGTTCTGGTAAAACGGCATTTTTAGAGCGGTTTTTTAGTAAAACTCTTTCGAAAACGATTAGAGATAAGTGTATTGTTCTAAATGTTAACTGCTTAGATGCATCAGGTGATGAGCAGACAATCGTAAATTGGATGATAGAAAGACTGATTGCTCAATTAGAATCTCAATTATATGCTGATGGAATACCAACTTGGGATGACTTACGAGGCTTATATCATGGTCAATATCTCAGGAGAGTTAGAGGAGTAGACAAAGAACTGTATGAAACAGATAAGTCAGCATTTAAAATTAAGTTTGGTGATTTTTTAGAGAATGAAGTAGAAAAAGACAGGGAAGGTTATTTAAATAGAATTTTAAAAGATGTCTTGAACAATAGACATATGCTGCCAATTATCGTCATAGATAATACAGATGAATTTTCTTTAGAATTTAAAACTAGAATATTCCAATTATCTAATTCGATAAAGAGAGAAATTAACCACTGTATGTTATTTTTCCCTGTTACGGATAAATCAGCCTGGATTTTTTCTAAAACTGATATATTTAGCATTCATCAATCTCGGTCTTTTTTCCTTCCAACTCCGTCGCCAAAAGAAGTTTTTAGAAAGAGAATCAACTATATAAATGGAAAGCTGTCTTCACCATCTTCAGAGGACGACAAGAAGCTCTACTTTTCTAAAAAAGGTATTGGTATATCGATTACAGATATTAATAGCTTTGCGAAAGTAATTGAAGATGTATTTGTCAATCATGATTATACATCTAAAACACTGGGTGAACTTACCAACTTTAATATACGAAGAACTCTCTTGCTATCTCAGAGGGTTATTACCTCCCCGATCATAAGGATCGAAGATTTAATAAAATCTTATATTTCTGGAAATATGGTTACCACCAATTTCACTAAGTTTATAGAAGCATTGATTTTGGGGGATTACACCGTATATAAGCAAGGTGATGCTCCTGAAATATGTCCTATATTCTGTGTTTCTGGTGGTTATATTCAATCGCCATTATTGAAATTAAGAGTTCTATCATTGCTAAAAGCTACACAGCAAGGGAATAGATCTATTGAAGACAAGCACTTAACAGTTCCTTCAATAATCAGCTATTTCGATACCATGGGTGTTCATGAAGCAACTATAGAGCATACGTTAATAGAGCTTTTCGAATTGGGTTTAATTGAGCCATATGATTTATCGATGAGTAGCTTGTCTAATAATCAAAGATTTACAATATCTTATAAAGGTAGTTCCCATCTGCAATTAGCATCTAGAAACAGTGTATATTTCTACCAGATGGCGCTAACAACACCGATCGATTGCTCTGATACTTCTGAAAAAATCAGGTCTACTTATAAGGCCAATATTAGGTTTATTGAAAAAGTAAATAGAATCAAAAATATATTTTCAGACTACTTAATAAAAGAGGATGTAAAATATATATCTGAACCTAATCATTCAGAAAAGTATGAGCATCAAGTGTTGATGATAAAAAATATAGCTGGTTTTGGCAGTCGAAAAGCTCCTGAAGATGAATTGGTATCGACTTTCGGTGATTACTATAAAAAAGGGACTATTTTACGAGGCGTAGATGCAGTAGTTGACGCATTTGATGTAAATGACAAGAGTGGTTTTGCGAATGTGGAAAGTTATGAGGAAAGCGTCTATTTTAATCTAATGCAGTTAAGAAGCTTAGGTGTTGAATTTGTACATGATGGTGATATTTTAAGATGTGACATTGCCAGAGGAGATAATGGAATATATATAGAGAGAGTTCATTATGTTCTTGATAACAAAGAAGATATAATTGTAGACGATTGCATTATAACCAAAGTGTTTTCTCATAGAGGGTATGGGTTTTGTAAGTTTGGTTCTTCTGAGCAGGACGCTTTCTTTCACAAAACAATATTTGATAAAACAACAAGGAAAATACTGTCTGAGGGATTTAAATTTAAAGCAGAAATTATACCTGGGCAGAAAGGAGACTATCAGGTAAGAATGGTGATACCTGATGCAGGTGCTAACTGAAAACATAATTAACAGCTTAGATAAGTAGCTAAAATTAAGGACCTTTTAGTTTGTATTTGCGTTACTTTTCCTGAACTATAGTACCTGAGCTAGACTGTTTTCTCTCGCTCACTTTTGTCCAAATACGAGTTAGGCGAACGTCCGCTATCGTAATTAGATTTAAGATATTAAGTTGCTGTTGAACCGCCGAGTTTGACACACATACAACAGCCAAGTTTAATTTAGCCCTGTTATTCTGGTTTATTAACGTCTGGTGGTTTAGCTGTGGTCTCTAATTAAGTCAACTATGGCTAGGTTTTATGCCCACTCATCAAATTGTACATGAGTGGGCCTGCTTTATTTTTAGTTTGTTGAGCGATCACTTACGATAGGTGATGGCGGGTTTTTGGGCTTATTACTCTGGTGTAGCATAAAGTAATATTGTTGGCGTTCATTGGATTGATTATTGATATCAATACGTGCAACTCCTGCTATTACGTCTAAACCATCGGCACTCTTCACCAAGGGGTAGTCGTTTGGACCGAGAGAGAGTAGGGATACTCTGTTGAATACCAAAGTCTCTACATTCTGAACTGTTTGATGTTGGTTATCTTCACCGACATCAAAATAATGGTTGCCGCCGTATACATCTTTTCCAATGTTACGCATAAATGCCCCCATACTGATAAGGAAGTTGTTTTCAACTTCAATGCCTTTTAGCCCATAGAACAGCTCATGCTCACCGACAAATACAATTCTTCCCCCCTGTGCAGCAAATTGTTTTAAGCGACTGACTTCATCCGGAGAATATGAGTTAAGTGGAGTCCAGAGTACGATAAGTTTTATTTGTGGGTCATCAAGATCCCAATCTTCTAGAGACTGATATGTAATAACTTCAAAGCCTAAATCTTCCCAAGTACTGTACAGGTAATTAATAGATTGGCATGACCAACTGCAGCGAGAATCATGAGATCGATCTAGGACTATTTTAGAACCTTGGGCACGAAGGCTGTTTCCTGAAAAACTGGCTAGGTTTTTCGCAAATTGCGTGTTATCAGCTTTGTAAATCCGCTCATCATCTAGAATATTGACATCATTGAATACGATTAAATCTCCACCAGCTGCAGGTGCGACGTTACTGTCAAACGTAAAACCAATAATTGAATTTGCTCGGCTCCCCTGACTATCTGTCGCATAGAGTATAATGTTGTTTTCACCTTGAACAAAAGACTCCGCTGGTTGAGTGAGTGCGAAACTGCCACTATTAAGCGCAAAGCTAATGTCTCTTTTAGCCTCTCCATTTATAGAAATAAATAATTTGGCGATACTTGATTGAACTGTTTCAATCTTGCCTTCTATTAAGATGTTACTACTCAAAATTGCGCCAGGTGTTGGAGACAATATTGTGATTTGTGGTGGAACTTTTAATGTTAACTCAGATGTTGGCTCCGAAATTGCGCGATAAGCGCTTAAATCGCTTTCGTTTCCTGTTAAAGCAACATCTATGATACATGCTTCAAGCCTGCTTTTTATGCTTACATACTTTTGGCACAATTCTTTAACCCGTTGATATTCCGCACTACCAATTTGTGCCTCTAACCTCGCTTGAGTTAACAATGTTCGTGGAAAGTTAAGGTCAACGAAGCTTTCAGGGGTCTCATCATTGAAGTAGTCGAACAAAGAGGATTCGGATGTTACACGCCAACTATTGCCGTAAATATCATAAAGTTGATTGAAGTTACCTTTGTCTTCAATTTGATTGCCGTTAGCATCCGTTAAGTCATTGTCGACGTTGCCATCAAAGTATCCTAGTAACCCATTAACGCTGCCTGCACGAGAGTTTGGTAAAAGCACTTCTGTCTCGACAAACTCACCCCGCCGATACACTTTTAGTAATGAGGTGTCTGGCCAAGTTATTTCGTAATGACGATTATTTTGTTTAAAGATACTTGCTTGATTAGAAAGCTCACTAGCACCGTTATTCAATGTTTGTAATTGACCATCAATAAGCACGGCAAGGCCTTCATCATTGGGGTAAAAGGTGACTCTTGTTCCTGCGACATTTGCGGCGACAGCGGCATTGAAAGACACGTGTTGATTGCCAGGGACTGCGACATAACGGCCCTGAATCTCAAAAGTGTCGATATTGGACTTGGCTAAGATATACTCACCAACGCCATTAAATCCATAGTTTAAGCCGTCAAACGTACGTAAGTTTGGGTCTCCTGTGACACGAGCCTGCTTGCGCGGGTTGCCTAGGTTGTCGTCAATTGGGTTGCTACCATCTACGGGCTCACCACTGAGCAGAATTAATTGAACTGGTTGGTTGGTGTCCTCGGTAACAGTGATTGTAATGCGCTCTGGTTGAAAACCCGATTTAGAAGCGATCACATGATAATCACCAACTGCGAGTGGTGGAGAACTAAAGGCGCCACTGGTATCGGATGATAATTGTTGAGAAAGGCCAGTGCTTACGCTTGTTAGTGACACATCAGCGTCTGATATGGGGCTACCGTCAACGTCGGAGATAGCACCTGTAAGCGTATTGAATTGAGTCTCAAATGGGCATACTTCAGAGCCCCAAATTGGTTGCTCCAAATCATAAAGAGGAATCTTTTTCTTCTTAGCTTTACTTGTCAGCCCAAGAATATCGCCTACAAAGCCGTAATCTAGGTTGGCATTAACTCCTAATCCTACTGAGAGTTCAAGTTTACAATTTGGCTCATGATCTGCGCTTTTGTAGTTTGCTTTAGCAGCATATTTTGCATATGGGCCCATTGCTAACCCTGCTCCAGGGCCATCTAACTCTATCTTATTCCCAAATGGTAATGGTACAGACAACTCGTAAGCAGAAAGCATAAACTGTAGCTCTGCTTTTACTTTTGCTGATGTTTCACCTGATAGTTCGTATTCAGGTCCAATTTGAGATATGACAGGCACAAAGCTGTGAACTGGGCTCAGTTTTTCGTTTTGATATTTGAATCCGGTTCTATAGTTTCCTGATGCACTAATACCCATCTTTAAATTTGCTTTACCAGCAACAATAACATTAGCGCCAAGTTGTGGGTGTAATTTGACGTTTAAAAATAAAGGAATAGGCCCCACGAATAGCTTAACATTTTTGTTAATAATGGGATTGAATACCTTGCTTTTGTTCAGGCCTCCTTTGTAACTGTAGTTCGCTTTTAGATAAGTATTAGTGAGGTAATCTGCTTGAGCAATTGTAGAAAAGTGAGTTACCTCACCACGAATAATTGAAAACTCTATTCCTATCTGGGCGCTTGAGTTCATCTTTAGTTCTACAACAGACGTGACTTCAGGGCTTAGTTTTTGTTGCAGTGTTCTTGAGAACGTTAAGATAGGAACATCTACACTCGACTGTACCGTATTATTAGCAGTTGAAATCGACTGATTAAGTGTCGCTGCTTGGTTCGTAATAACAAGGTCTAGTTTAACGTCTGCATCTGGAAAAGCGTTGTGTAATGGTGCTTGCGAGGTAGTTAAAATATTACCATTAATATCAAGAACCTCACGCATAAACCCGGTGTCGCCATCAGTGGTGACACCGACTATAATATCACCGACTTGTATGTCGCTTAACGCACCTGCGGTGAGTGTGAGCCTACCCATCTCTGGGGTAATTTCTACTCCCGATTGGCCATCAACGATAAAGGTTGTGTAACCGTCAACGGCTCTTGTTGCCGGTTTCAATTCGCTGCTCGGGTCTAATGTAGCGATGACTTCAGCATTTTCAAGCGGTTGCTCATCATGGTCACCTGTGTAGTCAACAAAATCTATTGCTTCAGCAACTTCTACATTGGCGCTTGCAGAGATAGAGTAGCCTGATTTATCTGAGACTGTGACCGTAAACTCAAGGTTATCTCCAGTGTAGTCTTCAGGGATTTTTAGTGAAGCAAAATCAGGTTTATCGTTATCAATGTTAAGCTCTATATCTGTTGATTCTTCCCATACAATGCTGTCAATTTCAACGGCACTCGATATATCTGCTTTTAATTGTGCCCACGACCCTTTCGCGATGCTCTGAGGTACTTGCAATTGAATCGTTATGTTGTTCAGGTTGTTTACGGTAACAACTACCTGATCAGTAGCACTTCCTCCTTCATCATCAATAACTGTTAATTCGAAGCTTAACTCCTCGTTTTCTGTGACATCTGGAGCCACAAATGAGGAAATTGCGTTGCTTTGGTCCGATAGCAAAACTGGGGGGCCTGAAAGTTGCTGCCACTGGTAGCTTTTAATCACCCCATCGTTATCTGTGCCACTACCGTGTAATGTGACGGTTGCCTTTTCATCGACCGTTTGATTTTCTCCTGCTTGAGCAATCGGTAGGCTGTTCGTTGGTTTATTTATATCGTTATCTGAGTCCCCACCACATGCGACTAAAACGCCTGTTAACAACGTAATTAGGGTTGTGCGTAGAGGAATGTATTTATGCAGATCCATAACCATCCTTATGTATTTGAGCGAGAGCAAGTTGCTTTGAAAAAATAAGAATGCGTGAAAAAAACAGCATGAGACAGGGTCGAAATTTCCACCTTGTTCAGTATCGGTTCATTGAATAAATTAACTAGGTGTTAATAAAATCAAAAGGGTTATGGACATGGAACACGGCACTATATCACAACAATCTACAGGAAAATCTATATCAGGCGTTTGGAATTTGCCTTTACTGCTTTGTTTGCTCTTTCTGTTAGTGCAGCTGGCTGGGTGTAATGCGATGCACACTGCGGTGAAAAAGCGAGATTTAAGAGTTGAAACTAAAATGAGCGACTCTATATTTCTAGATCCAGTCAGTCAGGACAAGCGCACAGTGTTTTTGCAACTCAGAAACACATCGGATAAGCAGGATTTAGTCATCGCTAACGAGATACAAACTGCATTATTGTCAAAAGGCTACAAGGTTGTTAATGACCCAGATGCAGCGCACTTTTGGATCCAAGCGAATATTCTCAAAGCTGGCAGAACAACCGCTGATGAAAATCGAGGAATTTTAGCCCAAGGCTATGGTGGGGCTGTAGCGGGTGCTATTGTTGGTGTTCAGTTTGGTAGTGGTCGAGGACAAGCTGCTGCAGGCTTGCTTGGCGCAGCTGCGGGCTTTGTTGCTGATGCAATGGTGGAAGACGTTTATTTTAATATTGTTACTGACTTACAGGTTTCTGAGCGCGCGAAATCGGGTGTCGAAGTACAAGAAGGTAATAGAGCTAAACTAAAGCAAGGTAACTCAGGCTATAAATCGGTGACTTCAAACGAGGTGACCGACCGTAAAAAGTATCAAACACGGATCGTTTCTACAGCGAATAAAGTAAATCTAGAATTTGTTGAGGCTCGACCTAAGCTAGTTCAAGGTTTAGTAAATTCTATTTCGGGTCTGTTGTAGCAAGGTGTGCGGTAATAATGGAAATATAGTATTAGCATGGATGTGAGGCGCCAATACTATATTTCCAGCTATTTTTAACTGTTATCGGTCGCTTTTTACAAATACTGCAACCAAGGTGATGGATCAGCGTGTTTTTAGTGGCTAATTCATTTTGTAGGCCAATACAATACCCCAATCAAAGTGGTCAACGCTTAAATATTCCCCATGATTTGTGCCTAATAATAATTTGGCTAGTGTGTAACGTAAAAGTAGCGCGTACAAATGCAGAAAACAAAGGTGTGCTGGGAACCGAGCCTATTCTCTTGGTGCACGGGTTACGTTTTTGCGTAGCCTTTCTAGCATAGCTAAGCTTAAATTCATTGCAGCGAATGTGATGAGAATAAAGTGAAGTGATGGTGGGCACTTCGTCACATTAAATACCGACCTTGCTTTCGGTATCACTGAGCTAAAGTGTCACCATGCCACCGTTTTACCGTAAATATTCCCGCCTTGTAACAGCACAAACAGCATGAGGAAAATACTACCAAGTGTCAGTGCCGCGCGCTCAAGCAAGTGAGAGCTTTCGACCAAATACACAAAAAAAGCGTCAATTGACAATTTATTAAATAACAACAATACGCGGCGGTATGTTATATTGTATCAAAATTTAAATTCCAGAAAATAGAGATACCAGTGAACAAAAAATTACTACTCTCCCTCATTTTGGTGGCTAATGGCACCACTGCGCAAGAATCAGCTTCAAATCGTAGCCCAAACGGGGAGATAGAGCATATAGAGATTAAACAGTTTCGGCAGCCCTATCGTGGTAATGTACCTTTAGTTCAAACGCCTCAAGCAGTCGATACCATTAGCTCAGAACTGCTTGAAAGCGAAAGTATTACTCGCTTTATGGAAGCGTTAGAACTCACACCGAGTGTTGTTAGGCAAAATAACTCTGGAGGCATGTTTGATAGCTTTGCTATCCGTGGTTTCTCGGGTGATGAAAATAATCCATCAGGTTATCTTGTCAATGGTTTTAATTCTCGAGGCTACAACGGCAATAGAAGTACAGCCAATATCGAAAGCATTGAAGTCATGAAAGGTCCAGGCTCTGCGTTATATGGGCAAGGGGAGCCCGGTGGCACTATCAATATCATTACCAAAAAGCCTCAGTTCGAAGAGCAAGGTTATATTCAAGCAACGTTTGGTAATTACAGTAAAAAACAGTTTGAATTTGATTACACAAACTCAGCTACCAAAGAAACTGCTTATCGACTAAATGGCGCATATGAAGATTCAGACACACATAGGAACCATGTTTCAATCAATAGCTTGCACTTATCGCCGTCGGTACTGTGGAATATTTCTGATGACACGAGTCTGAGCTATGAAATGGAAGTACTCAATCAGAAAAAGCCGTTGGATAGAGGTGTGTATATTCTAAATAATAACTTTGATGACGTTAACACGGACGCTTTTTATGGTGATATTCGTGATGGTGCGCACCAAGTTGAAGCCTTAGGTCATCAGTTAGTGTTAAATCATAAGGTAAGCGATGATTGGCACATACTCACCGGGTTTGCTTATCGAGATTCTTCATTTGAAGGTGTATCTTCAGATACCGAATTATCAGATGGTCGACAGCTGATATACACAGACGCGAGCCTACTTTCTCGTCAAAGACGTGCTCGAGACTACCAGGCTTTGGATGTTTCTGCGCGTATTGAACTCAGTGGTGAAATTGAATTAGGTAGTGTAAAGCACAACATTCTAGTGGGTGTTGATCACTATAATTTTGACATTGATACTGATTATAAAGTATGGCGTACGGCATGGGGGTCGGGCGATACCACCTATAGCATTAACCCAAATAACCCAGACTACACGCAAACACAACCAGAACCTGTATTAAAAACGTTGACCGAAGAAAACCAAAAAGGTCTTGGTATTTATGCTCAAAACTTGATCGAACTGACCGAAAAATCGAAAGTATTAGTGGGTGTCCGTGTTGATAAATTTGAGCAAGACATTCTTAACCTTCGTAGTGATGAAGCGCAAAGCCAAGAGCAAACCGAGTTTACACCACGCTTGGGTTTTATTTATAACGCGAATGACAAAGTTAATCTGTACACAAGTTACGCAGAAGGGTTTAGGCCAAATCCAGGTTTAGATTCTAATCGTAATGCGTTTGAACCAGAGGAAACTAAATCATTTGAGATTGGCGCTAAATGGCAAGGTGTTGCGGATCGTTTCTCGGGTAGCATTGCACTTTTTGATGCGCAAAAAACCAATATGCTTACCGCTGAACCTGACACGGGCTTATCGGCAACCTTGGGCGAAGTAGAAAGCCAAGGTATTGAATTTCAATTAACGACTGAGTTAACCGACGATACTGTGCTTGCGCTTGCTTATGCTTATACCGACGCAAAAACCGCAAATGATGTGATTAATGCAGACTGGGGCGTGCCTATTCCCAAAGGCTCACGTTTGATTAATGTTGCAGACCATATTGGTCATGTTTCACTGAAGCATTACACCACACTTTTAGGAAAAGAATCCTATCTTGGGGCAACCGTGAATTATGTGGGTGATCGTCTGGGCGAAACAACAGACGCAAACTTCATTTTGCCATCCTATACGCTAGTTAATTTATCGGCATCGGTTGAATTAAATGACAAGGTAAGTGTGAAACTGGACATCAACAACCTGTTTGATAAGACCTATTTTGAAAACTCCTATCACAAACTATGGACCATGCCGGGATCACCTACAACATACAGCGCAAGTGTGAAGTATCAGTTTTGATCCCTAATACGAGCGTAAAGTCTTAGCATATTTTAAGTCTTCTGCTTGTCGAGAGAGTAACAGTCTGAGTCATTTTACTTGGACTGTTTTTTCGTTTTTAACACGAGAAAGAGTGTAATGAATAATCTTCAAAACAGTAAAACACGGTTGTCTTCTATCGATATACTGCGTGGCATCGTGATGTTATTTATGTTGGTTGACCATGTGAGAGAGCGGTTTTTCTTGCATGTACCAGTTCTTGATCCAATGGACATTCATACCACGAGTCCAGATCTGTATTTTACCCGTTTAAGTGCCCATTTTTGTGCGCCTATTTTTGTCTTTTTGACAGGTTTATCGGCTTGGTTGTATGAAAACCCCGCAAACGGTGCGAAGCGGTCGGCCCAGTCATTTCTTTTAAAGCGTGGCCTATTTTTAATTTTACTTGAAATGACACTGGTTAATTTTTCTTGGTTTGGCGCGTATCAAACACTGTACTTGCAAGTTATTTGGGCAATTGGCGTCAGTATGGTGGTATTGGCACTGATGGTCGCTTTACCCCGCAGGGTGATTTCAATATTGGGTGTAAGTATTGTTGCTGGTCATAATTTATTGTCGCCCATCGAGTTTGCACCGAACGAAATAGGTTATACCGTTTGGACTATTCTGCATGACCGAGGTTATTTAGTAACAGATGCTGTTGTTAACGTAAAAGCGTCTTATCCGGTTTTACCTTGGATTGGCGTTATCTTGTGCGGCTATGCGGTAGGGCCTTTATTTTCAGGCTCAGTGTCATCGCAAGCACGTAAAACCATTTTATTGCAAAGCGGAGCTGCGCTATTAGTCGGGTTACTGGTTTTAAGAGGGTTAAATCTATATGGAGAAACACTTGATTGGTCTCAACAGGCAACAACACTTCTTACCACGATGGACTTTTTTAACTTTACTAAATATCCGCCGTCTCTCGATTTTATTTTACTTACCTTGGGAGTTGGTGCATTCGTATTAGCGTTTTTAGAGACTAATGCGCTCAGAGTATTAGAGCCGGTTCGAGTATTAGGGTCAGCGCCGATGTTTTTCTACATTACGCACCTATACGCGCTACTTGTTCTTAGTATATTGGCACAATGGCTATTTGGTGCGAATCAGCACTATGGTAGCAGTCAAACTGCATATTTTGGCTTTTATCATGTTTGGCAGATATGGCTATTCGCAATGTTTTTAAGCGTGCTTTTATACCCATTATGTAAATGGTTTGCAGGTTATAAACGAAAAACATCAGCGAGATGGGTAAAGTATTTTTAAATGTTGTTTAAGTTGTTGTTCTTAAAATGAAATTTCTTTAATTGGAGCTGGTGAGCGAATGGCAGACACCCACCATAATACAGATGCGAGTTGTGGTTGGTGTCTGTATTAGCTTGTAAGCTCCTACTGGGTTGAAGCAAAGTTACTGATGTTAGGAGCCGTGTTTTGTATTGATGTCTGTGCTTGTGTCTTATGAACTTAGATACTATATAGAATTGGTTGAACTAACAGGTCAATATATTCGAGCCGATAAATGTGGTTATATCAACGAAGCTCAGCCCATACTCACTCTGTTAAATATAGAGCCAGAAAACTGAGCACCCAATTTTCTCGGGTATTTCACGGTACTGTTGGCCGAGAGCGAACAATAGCCGCTTACTGTGAAACACTACAAAAACGACGACGCATAAACCTAACAAACTTCGAGCGCTTGTTGGCTTAGCAAAACTCACATGCTCAACTCTAGAATTTCTTACTTTTGTATTTGCAGGGCATTATCGTGTGCGATAACACAGTTTTAGTGTAGGGATACGCTTAAGCGCAAAAAATTAGCCTATTTATGAATGTTTTTGTTCTCATTGATTCAAGTGTTTTGATACTTATCAAGCTTCAATCTAAATTTTTCAGAATTGATGTGAATAGTGATGGGTATCAGTGTTAGTTTGTGCTGGTCTGGACCGAACAACCCCGCATCATTACCGGCGCAGATATCCTCGGCCGGCTGTTAAAAGGCACCGGGGAAGTGGCGGCGCAAGCTCAGTCCGAGTGTGGTTTACATAAATTCTCCAGCTATGCGGCAGCACTTGCATCAGATTGTAAACAAAACCAAGTGGTGATAACTTAACTTTAACAACGCTTATTTTTGGCGATTCAGCTCTATTAAGAGGCGTATTTGGAAGGATAAACCGCTCACAACACTATGTTTAAGAGGGACTATGAAACTGATAATTAATGCCATCGATGACACCACCCTCAGCCTGTTGGTCGACGATGTGTTAGACCCACTAACCCGACACCTCACACTGCGCCCGGAAGACAGCACTTTGCTTAACACTCTTTGCGACAGTTATCAACGCGCAGCACACAGCCTCGACAGCATGTCGCTGCTACGCAGTATTGGTAATCAGTTGTTTGAACTGTTAAATCAGCATCCGGACGTTATTCAGAAATGGCTACACAGTGCCGGAGGACGCCAGTTAGAGATACAAACAACCGCCGCTGCTGGCTCACTCCAGCCCTTATTGCTTAACCTGCCCTGGGAAGTGTTGGTGTATGAAGATCAGTTTCTGGCTGCCGACACCACCTTATACGAAGTGCTGCGCCGGGTTGGTCAGCCTACACAAACAGCGCCCACAGCCCGGTATAAAGATCTGACACTGGCCTTTATGGCGGCTGACCCGGACTTTGCCAGCGAGTTGCACTACGAAGCCGAGGAGCGGGCTATCCTGCTGGCCACACGCAAAGCGAAGAACCTTAACCTGTGGGTAGAAGAGAGCGGCAACCTGGACAGCCTGACTCAGCGCATTGCCGAGGCCGGGCACTGTGACATGATCCACCTCTCCTGCCATGGCGGTTTTGATGACACCCGGAAACAGTTTGCCTTACAGCTTGAGGACGACCATTACGGCGCGTGTCATACCACGGCCAGCGATTTTCAGGGTCTGAGCGCACACATACAGGGGGTGTTTTTATCGGCCTGTCAGAGTGCAAAGAGCTCCGATACCGCCAGCTTTGCACTGGCACTGGTTAAGATGGGGATTGCTAACGTCGTTGGCTGGGATGGTTCGGTCCGGGACGATGATGCTACGGCTTTTTCGGCGCACCTGTATCAGGCGTTACTACAACAACTCAGCCTGCCGCAGGCCTGTGCTATTGCACGTCATAAGCTATTACTTGAACACTTGCAGGGCAATGACTCACCCCACTGGCACCTGGGCCGGGTATATCTGAGTGGCAACGGTGGCTGGCCGCTCATCGACGGCACACAAGCAGCCAGTCCAAAGCGCCGGGGCAAACACTGCTACGACGTGCTGGATCGCAAAAAGCACCTGGTACCGGTTGCCAGTAAAGAAACCTTTGTTGGCCGGCGCGTACAAACCAAACAAGCACTGAATGCTCTGGCAGATACCCACAAGGCTGGCGTTCTGCTCACCGGTATTGGCGGCACCGGCAAGTCGAGCCTGGCGGCCCGGATAGTGCATCGTATGGAGCCGCAATACAAGGCGGTTATTATTTATCAGGACTACAGCGAAGTGGCCATACTCAGTGAGCTGAAACAATTTGTCACCGGGCCTGAGCGGCACACCGCGTTTCAACGCTATCTGAATGACATCAAGCAGAACCCAGGCTTTTTCACTGATAACCTGGTCGAAATCCTGGAACAACACCTGGCAGAGCAGCCCGTGATTGTGGTCGTTGATGACCTGGAGCAGCACGTACTGGAACCTTTATCCAGCGACACCGGCGCTCAAAAACCCAACGTAAAGCCACGTTATCTGAACGTGCTGCGCGGTGTGGTCAACGCCTTTGCCCAGGCCGACACCCACTCGCACTTACTGATGACATCACGCTATGCCTTCTCACTGGCCGATGAGTACGGCGGTGATTTGAGCGACCTGCTGCACCAAATAGACGTGCCCGACATGAACGCACTTGAACAGGAGAAGCACTGGCTGGCCCTGCTGCAAATTGGCGTGTCGCAGGGCGAGCGAGACAAAGCACGCGACTATCAACTGTTAGCGCGTATCTGGCAAATCTGTCAGGGCAATCCGGGCCTGCAGGATTTGCTCTATCAGCCTCTGTTAAAAGGCGAATATGCCATACTGGAACAAGCCATTGCCCGGTTGGCAAATTACCATGCAGCCATGCCCTGCGCAGACTTTAACGACGACGTTGACAAATACTTACAGCGCATCGCCCTCACTGCCTATTTTGATGCCCTCACCGACACAGAGCAAGCCGGGCTCAACGTACTCAGCCTGTTCGACTTCCCGGTACCGGAACATATGTTTATTCAGGCAGGTCCGCTGCTGGGCATAGATGCCCCGGAGCGGGTATTACAAAAGCTAAGCAATCTGGGGCTGCTGGTGCACTGGCAAGGCGAAGGACTGGATCAGCATATCAGCTGCTACGGCCTGGCACGTAAAATCCTGCCGCCGCTGTCACAACAAGACAAAAACCATATTGCCCAAATATGTGCAAACCAGCTTTGGCATACCTGGTTTAGCGACTTTTTACACCAGTATAAGGTTCCCCCACAAGACAGCTTACATGCCAGCATTTACTATATACTCATTCATCACTTTCCCTCGAGATATCAAGGTGAGATGCCCTTGCAGTCGGCGCTGGCTCAGTCGCGTATTGCCCACTTGCAGCGCCTGTGTCTGAAAAACTGTCTGGCAGACTGGGGCAGTTTGGACTTTAGTGCGGGCGAGTTGCTGGACCTGTTGGAGTTATCGATGAGCCTGAACACATTTGAAAAATTACGTGTCGCCGCCCATGCTATTTTCAACTTGAGCATTACACAACTAAAAGACCTCAACCACGTATTTGTAGAGGAGCGTGATCAATTCAAAGAGCTGGCCAAAGAGTTTCCTCAAGACATAATACACCTTCTTTTGACCCAATTTGGCACCCGAACCGAGCTACTTAAAACCGGGTACGAAACATATTTTGGCAGCTTGAGCGATGACTTTAAAAAAGTGTTCGATACACTGAATATAAACAATGAAGAGGAACGCTACATTGCCCAGCTCAGGCTTGCCAAAACCCCCGCCGAGCAAGCTGAGACGTGTAGTAAATATGCCCTCTTCCTTGCTGACCAAAAACAGGATTATGAACAGGCCGAGACCTTCTATCAACGTACCATTAAGACCGACCCTGAGAATGCCGGCCACTTAGGTAACTACGCTAACTTCCTTGCCTACCAAAAGCAAGATTATGAACAGGCCGAGACATTCTATCGACGTGCCATTAAGGCCGACCCTAAGCATGCCAACCACTTAGGTAACTATGCTTACTTCCTTGCAAACCAAAAACAGGATTATGAACAGGCCGAGACATTCTATCAGCGTGCCATTGAGGCCGACCCAAAGCACGTCAACCACTTAGGTAACTATGCAATCTTCCTTGCTGACCAAAAACAGGATTATGAACAGGCCGAGACATTCTATCAACGCGCCATTGAGGCCGACCCAGAGCATGCCAACAATCTAGGTAACTATGCCGTCTTCCTTACAGACCAAAAACAGGATTATGAACAGGCCGAGACATTCTATCAGCGTGCTATTGAGGCCTACCCAAAGCACGCCGACAATCTAGGCAGCTATGCTCGCTTCCTTGCAAGCCGAAAACAGGATTATGAACAGGCCGAGATCTTCTATCGACGTGCCATTGAGGCCGACCCAGAGCACGTCAACCACTTAGGTAACTATGCAATCTTCCTAGCTAACCAAAAACAGGATTATGAACAGGCAGAGACATTCTATCGACGTGCCATTGAGGCCGACCCAAAGCACGCCAACAATCTAGGCAACTATGCTCGCTTCCTTGCAAGCCGAAAACAGGATTATAAACAGGCCGAGACATTCTATCAACGCGCCATCAAGGCCGGCCCTGAGCATGCCGGCCACTTAGGTAACTATGCCCTCTTCCTTGCTTACCAAAAACAGGATTATGAACAGGCCGAGACATTCTATCAGCGTGCCATTAAGGCCGACCCTAAGCATGCCAACCACTTAGGTAACTATGCTTACTTCCTTGCTAACTACAAACAGGATTATGAACAGGCCGAGACATTCTATCGACGTGCCATTGAGGCCGACCCAAAGCACGTCAACCACTTAGGTAACTATGCAATCTTCCTTGCTGACCAAAAACAGGATTATGAACAGGCCGAGACATTCTATCAACGCGCCATTGAGGCCGACCCTGAGCATGCCAGCAACCTAGGTAACTATGCCGTCTTCCTTACAGACCAAAAACAGGATTGTGAACAGGCCGAGACATTCTATCAGCGTGCCATCAAGGCCGACCCAAAGCATGCTAACTGCCTGAGTAACTATGCCAATTTGCTGCAACATATCAGACAAGACTACCAACAGGCGGAAGAATTCCATCTGCGCGCCCTTGAGCTTGAACCAACGGACGCTAACTTTTTGAGCAACTACGCGCAACTGCTATTTATTACTCAGGGGGCTGAGTGCGCTTTGCCTTACCTTGAACAGGCAGAAAGCCAGCCTGATTTGTCTTTGCCGTTGCAATTAGAAATGGCATTCTATCGTTATGCCCATTGCCCACCCTACGAATTGGCACCGCTTAAGCGGTTATTGCTGTCGACGGTGCGCGTACCCGGCTGGTGGCTGTTGCCTAATGTCGAGCGCGCGCAAGCTGATGGACACCCCCATAGCGATTTACTGCATCAGCTTGCTTTAGTTGCAATGGATACACAAACAATAGACATCCTTGATTCATACCCAACATGGAAAGAAACACAATGACAGAGACACTTGCAATTCAGATCCCTCAGGATCAACCAGAACTGGAGGCCGCTATCCTCACTTTTTTACAAGAGGAATACCAACAAAACGCTCAGTTTCAGGACACCCAACACAACCCCGCACAGCATAAAGATGCTGGACTGATGGAGCTGCTATGGCAGGTGGTGCAGATCGTTGCCGTGGTAGAAGGAGGACTACAATTTGCTGAACGGGCCAAACGGTTAGAGCGGGTGAAACAACTGCAGGCCGTGATCCAGCGCGTGGGCAAACCTGTCTATTTAAAGGTCAAAGATCAGACCATTGACTTGTATCATAAGTCAGCCGACCAGATTATGAACCTGCTGGCTGGCGATAAAGACAAATAACCATGTAGGTCAGCGGCGCATCATTTGCTGCGCCGCACTTCAGTGTAAGATATTCGCAGTATTAGCGAACACTACGACGCCTGATTGGGGATAATCTTGATCTCCACGCGGCGGTTTTGTGCTTTGCCCTGCTCGGTGTTGTTGCTGGCCACAGGTTGAGATTCACCCATCCCCTGCGCGTGTATACGTGCCGGGTTTATCTGGTAGGACAGCAAAGACTGCTTCACGCTATTTGCCCGTTGCTCTGAAAGGGTTTGGTTGAACCCGGCTGAACCGGCCGAGTCGGTGTGGCCAGTGATGGTCAGAAAGGTTTTGTCGTACTTTTGCATCACACGGGCAATCCCCTGTAATGTATTGTTAAAACCCGGGCTGATGGCCGACTGGCCGGTGGCAAAGGTGATATTGGCAGGCAGCACAAGGCGCATCTGATCGCCCTCACGCACCACTTCTACGCCGGTACCTGCAAGCTCTTCGTTAAAAGCCGCTTCCTGTTGATCCATGTAATTGCCAATGGCTGCACCGGCAATGGCACCTACCGCCGCGCCTTTGTCTGTATCTTTGCAATTGTTAGAGTCGCAAAAGAGCATACAGGAAATTGCTATCGAGTTGGGGTACGCTTCTGACTCTGCGTTTGTGCAAGCGTTTAAGAAATTATTCAATCAAACACCGAGAAAATACCGAATTGCCAACTTACAGCACAACGTAAATTTATTTTGAGCAACTTCTGCTGCTTTTAGGTTACCTGTACTAGAGACGAAAGTATCTTATCGCGAATGCTTTTAAGTTCTTCTCGCTTTATGTAGTCTAGGTGGAATTTGATTATTGGAGGCATTTCGCGATGTTGCGAATTCTTTTATGTGCTAGCTTAGGATTAGCACCAAGTTTTGGGTTAGTTGCCAAAGAGGTAATGACCCCAGACAAGCTTTGGCAAGTAAAGCGCGTAAGTGCGCTTGGGTTATCTAAAGACAAAACCCATGTGATTTATCGAGTTACAACGCCTAGTGTTGAAAACAATGACTTTGATAGCAAAGTTTATCAAGTGCCGTTAAAGGGTGGGCTGTCCCAGCTTTTAAGCGCATATCAAGGGATATTGTCAGACGACAACATTTCGCCAGATGGCAGCAAAAAACTATTTCATGACACCGTCAATGTTGAAGCTGTGTTGGCGACGGATAGACATAAAGCACTTACGCAAGCAGATGCTTATGTGTTTGATGATTTAAATTACCGCCATTGGGATACCTGGAAAGACGGCAGTGTTAAACACGTGTTCTATCAGGACCTGACTACTGAAGAAAAAGTCGACATCATGAAAGGGATGCCTTTTGATAGTCCGACGTCACCATTTGGTGGTTCAAGCGATTATGTTTGGGGCCCTAAAGGTGAAAATATCTACTACGTCAGTAAAAAGCTGACTGGCGCAGAATATGCGAGCAGCACCAACACAGATATTTATCGTTATAACTTGGCCAGTAAGAAAACCACCAATCTAACCGAGCAAAACTTGGGTTATGATAAAAGCCCAGAGTTCTCATCCACAGGGCAGCTGGCTTTCTTACGTATGGATGAAGCGGGTAACGAGGCGGATAAAAATGACATTATCGTTAAGTTGGGTGACAGAGAAGTCAACTTAACTGCGCACTGGGACGGCACGGTAAGCAGTTTTGAGTGGAGTCACGATGGTAAGCATATTTATTTTATTGCACCAATTGACGGGACAATCCAGCTATTTCAAGTAGCGGTGAGCAGCAAAACCAAAGCCAATCCAAAAATTCAGCAGCTAACTAAGGGCATGTTTGATGTAAATAGCATTGTCGCTGCCCTAGACGATCAGTTAGTTGTTACTCGCAATAGCATGAATCAAGCAAAAGAGATCTTCCGCTTTGATCTGAATAGTAAAAAGCTTGTTGCGCTGACAAATGTGAATGAGGCGTTTTATGCTGATTTGGATTTACCGAACGTTGAAAAGCGAATGGTGAAGACAAAAGACGGCGAAGACATGCTAACGTGGGTTATCTACCCACCTAATTTTGATAAGCGTAAGCAATATCCAACGCTGTTATACCTTCAAGGTGGTCCACAGTCGCCGTTATCACAGTTTTATTCCTTCCGCTGGAACTTCCAAGTGATGGCATCACAAGGCTACATTGTGGTTGCGCCAAACCGTCGTGGTATGCCTGGACACGGTGTGAAATGGAACAAAGATATCAGCCAAGATTGGGGTGGTAAGGTAATGCAAGATTACCTTGACGCTATCGACGATGTTGCGAAAGAGTCATACGTTGACAACAAACGTATCGCGGCAGTTGGCGCAAGCTTTGGTGGTTATTCTGCGTTTTACTTAGCTGGCAATCATGATGGTCGTTTCAAAACCTTTATCGCGCACTGTGGCATTTTTGATTTGCGCAGTATGTACGGCACAACCGAAGAAATGTTCTTCGTGAACAACGAATTGGGTGGCGCGTACTGGGAGCAAAACAATGCAGCAATCAGCAAGGCATACAATCAGTTTAACCCAATCAGCTATGTGGATAAGTGGGATGCGCCGATGTTCGTGATCCATGGTGGTAAAGACTACCGTGTACCGCTGAGCCAAGGAATGCAAGCCTTTCAAGCTGCTAAACTACGTGGCTTGAAAAGCCGTTTTCTTTATTTCCCTGAAGAAAACCACTGGGTACTGACACCGCAAAACGGAATAGTCTGGCAGCGTGAATTCTTCAAGTGGTTAGAAGAAACTTTATAATTGATGTCACTACTAGTTAAGAAAATGCCAGATCGCACAGTGTGTAGTCTGGCATTTTTGTTTTGCAGTTTAACCTTGGTGCTGTGCTAGTATTGGTGTGCCCAAAAATTGAATTAGTCAACGGAAAATAGAAGGAAAAGTTAAATGATTAAAAGGATAATAAGTGGTTTTTGGTTACTTATGTTGGCTGTGAATACACAGGCAGCTGAAGAAGCGTTAACGATTGATAGTGTAGTGCCTAACAATATGGAACTGGCTTTTCCGAATGATGCCAATATTTACCCAGATATCAGTGACTTCAAGGCACTTAACGCGGTACTGATGAGTAACGAAAACGGTGAGCGCTGGGCAATGATCACGATTAAAAATCAATCGAGCGGGCGTCGGACATTAACACAAAAACACCTGCTGGCACTAACAGCAAACGGGCAAAGGATCGCGCCGATGAAGCTTTCTGAAAGCTTTGATGGCGGAGAAACGCTTTCACTCACACTGGCTTTCGGTGAGAACAAGTTTCCGTTGCTTAACGTGTATACGCGAAATTAATAAGCCTTAGTAGCATCACTTTTTACAACCATAGTCACTGTGCTAAACGTTGCGACTTAGGTAACCATGTTTGTTAGCACCTGATATTTAGCCTCTGACAAACTCCGATAGATCCACATCAGCAATTCATCAATTAAAAATAAGCAATGTATCAAGTTTTAAAAGTTTTTATTTCATAAGCTTACCCAAAAATGGAGAAAAGCATGAAAATACTTTTAAAAAGTTTGATGTGGTTAAATTGCGCGTTGTTTGCGTTAGTTACTCACGCTCAGATAGCCTCAAAATTACAGCATATCACTGTGAGTTCAAAGTTAGTGGGAGGGCCTGTTGATGTACAAATATATTTGCCTTTTGATTTTGATGTTAACCGAAAAGAGCCATACTCAACGCTTTATACAACTGCGGGAGAGAGCCGTTTTGATGTACTGAAAGCTGAAGTGGACTGGCTGAGTCACACTAGTTTTTCACCTATCCCGCAACTTGTGATCGTGCGAGTGCCCAAATTGAGTTTTGCTGGGGCTGACAAGTTATCTGACCAAGCGTATTTTGCCTTGCTAGCTCGCGTGTTAGCAAGTGAAGTTGAACCAACACTAATACGGCAATTTAATCTTTCGCCGTTTAAAGTCATTGAAGGGTACTCAAGCAGGGCGGCGATT
This sequence comes from Pseudoalteromonas sp. OF5H-5, assembly GCF_021530695.1. Classification (NCBI taxonomy): domain Bacteria; kingdom Pseudomonadati; phylum Pseudomonadota; class Gammaproteobacteria; order Alteromonadales; family Pseudoalteromonadaceae; genus Pseudoalteromonas; species Pseudoalteromonas sp. OF5H-5. Next base: position 152,671 of record NZ_JAKGBF010000010.1, on the reverse strand, counting down.
GCCTTGAACTTATTAGGAGAAATGCCCGGGTATTTCCAAGGTGCAATATTGTCTGCGCCAATTTGGAGTCACCTCCCCAAGCTACTAAAAGAGGATATTAGTGACAGCATCACCAAGGGCAAGCTCACCAATAACCTATATATCAGCCTTGGCAGCTTTGACGAAAATAGGCCGTTTTTTGCTGCGCTCGCCGTTTCAAAACGACACCAACATTTGATGTTGGAAGACTTAAGTCAATATCATTATCATGTAGGCGCACAGCTAGCGCTAAGACATGGATTACAACATATTCTTGGCGCAATAAAGCTTCAAGATTATGCTCAATTTGAAAAATTAGGTCTAAAGGGGTTGCGAGAATATCACCAAAAACTAGAACAGCACTATGGGTACTCGATTGATATTAAGGCCAATCAGCTTGCTCTAGGGCAATATTTATTTGCGCAAGGCAATACAATACTTGGAAAAAACGTGCTTGATGAACTACTTGCGACTATGCCTAACTCTGTAATTTACAATTTACGTTATGGACAGACTCTTTTGAATGCGGGCGATACAACACAAGCAACACTTCAGCTAAAGCGTGCCTTGCTGCTAGCAACAGAGCAAAAAAATGAAGAAGCCAAGCAGTATATTGAACAAGTATTGTCTCGGCTTTAGCGTTATTAAGAGTAATATAAAGGTGGCGCACATGTGTGAGCCACCTTTATATTAGCGGTTTTCTGGTTCTGTTATTTTTACTTTAACTTGGTTTGCGCTAAGTGTTTTTGGTGAGTCAGCTAAAACCTTAAAAGGATGTAGTTGAACATCTGTGATCAAGCGAGTCTGCTCGTCGGATTTGCCCAATGTATCCAAAACTTGCGTGTTGATGTTATAGCGCCAGATAGTCGCCTGTTTGTCGGGAATAATCAGCTCATTCCCACGTAGGTAAAAACGCCAATGCAATGTGATTTTGTTTGTTATTGGCTGTGGTTTGAGCGAATTGTTGACGAGTACTTTTAAGTTTGGCTCATCTGGTGTGGCTATATAGACAGTACCGTTTTGCTGTATTTGTGCCCAGTGAACCTGCCCCTGATAAAGTGGCTGTTTATGGTTGGTTACAGGGTCGAAAAGTACTAGCTGTTCATCGCCAAGATCATTGATGAGAAGGTAGTTACTTCCTTTTATTTCAATTGATTGCATTATAATTTGCTTTTCAAATAAAGCAGGAAAAACTTCAACGCCAGTGACTAAATTGATTTTCAGTAAACTTTGTTTTGATGCTGCCCACAATTGTTTACCATCGGCTGTCCAAACAAAAGACGAAATATGTTTGTTATGGGTGAGCGGGATCTCTTGCTGTTCTTGCTTTAACCAAACTTCATTGGTGCCTGTACGATTAGAGAGAAATGCAATGGCATTTCCACTTGGTTGGAATTGCCCTGATAGCTCGTCGTAGTGGCTGATTGTAAGTCGGCTTGTAGAGAGGTTGTCTTGAATATTAATCTGCTTTTGTTCTCGAACTAGTGTCGCTAAATAGCTATTACCTTTAATGTATTCAGTGATGTAAAACGATTCTGAGCCGATTGCCGGAATGGCTTGTACAAGCTTGAGGTTTTGAAAAATATAGAGCGCAGATGCGGTTGAAAGTATGTGTGTTGTATCTGGCCCTTCTACTAACATCAACGAACGGTCTAATTCTACATCAGACAATTTTTCTTGTTGAAGAAGAAAAAGCTCGTTTTCTTTGCTAATCATATAACTAGAGAGATAAGCCTCTTCTTCTGGATCTTGGGTGAGTAAAGTAAGTTGATCCTCATTAAATGAGGACGCTAAAATTGTTGCTGCTATAGGTAAAGAAGTAAATGTGACTGAGTCTGAGTGCGGAGTAAAAAGGGCATACTCGTTATTGGCGATAAGTAACACTTGATGACCAACCCAGTAGGCTTGCCGCACTTCGTTATTTAAGCAAGGAGAGATCACTTTTCTGGCAGCAAATCTTGGTAACACGACGATAGCTTGATGACACTTAGCTTGTGATTTTGTTTTGCGTGTTTCAATGAGTACTGCTTTTTTACCCTCTTTGTTAAGCTGAGGTTTGCCAACAAAATCCAATGCACGGGTAACTAACTTAGTTGTTTGGAAATCCAAATCCTTTACTTTTAGTTCCGCTGCTTGCGGTGTTCTGGCCACATATAATAACCTTCTACCTGAGGTGAGTGTCGCAGTGCTCTCCAACTCCAATCCGTAACTTACAGGTGTAACCTCTGAAAGTTGGAAATTAGCTTTTGGCATAGTTGAATAGCTAAACAATATACCGAAGAGGATGATGAAACCTGCGAAATAGAGAGCACAGGTTCTCAGCTTTTGGCTTAAATTAGTATGCTGCTCCCCAACCTGTAAACGATAGCCCTTTTTATGAAAAGTCTGGATAATACGTTTATCACTATCTCCAAGTAGTTTTCTAAGCTGAGCGATGCATCGTTGAAGGGCATTTGGGGCGACGACGGTATTTTGCCATACAGAATTAAGTAGGTGCTCTTGCGTAACAAGCGTGCCACGATGTTGATACAGTATTTCAAGTACTGCCAGCACCTTAGCCTCTAATTTGATTGTCTCATCAAGGTAGGTAAGTTCACCCGTGGCTAAGTCTAGCTTACGGTTATTGATTGTTATCATTATTATTTGGGAGCAGCAGTCGATACAGCTAGTCTATCTTGTATTGGATATAAAAATAACCCATCAAGGTTTATTTCACTTTATTAACTGAGCCATTATTTAGAAAATTGGATCACTGGGGCACTGGTTCATTTTGTAACGTAAACAGCCCCATATTACTAGCGCTTGGCAGCCAAACTGCTAACTGCGATTGCAGCGCTTGTTGATCCAAGTTTAGGTGGTTAGCGCTGTAGGTTACCGCTTCTTGATAGCGTAGCGGTTTGTCTCTCAGATGTAGTAATAAGTCTGCTTGCCAGTCATTCAATACACTCATTTTGATGCGATATTGTTGGCGCGATATTGCAATATACGTTTGCTCAGGCGTTGGCAAGGTGTACGGCTTTGCTTGCTCAAGCTGGGTTATAAGCGGCAGCAAAGGGTAATCGGTTTGAATAAGCTGTACTGATTCTGGCACCGACATGACAAAATTTTCTGCGATACCGCAAAGGAGCTCAATCTCGTTTATTACTGCAGTTGATTGCTCGGTTTCCGGTCCTGGTTTTAACAGTGCAAGCGCTTTGGCTCTTTCAAACTTAGCCAGCTCTGAAGGCAAGCTAAACATAGCTTGCTGGTGGGCATTAAAATCACCGGTGGGTTTAGTGTGTGCTAAAAAATCAGCGAAGCGCGAGCCTAGTTGATGTAGTGTCCAAGACTTAGAGGGTAAGGTGACGATAAAGGCTTTGGCGAAGGTGTCGAATACTTCGTCGCCCATAAACTGGCGAAGTAGTGCAAACTCTCCCCGAAGACATTCGACTAAACGCATCACATAGCCTGCAGCATAGATGTCTACTCTTCTCATGGCTCCCAGTGTTTTACTACTTTTTACACAGTCATGCAGCGTTAAACCATGCGGATTTGCAGCGGTATTGAGTTTTTGTGGTAGGTCGCCTCGCACCATTAAAACGGTGCTAAGCCACTGCTGAGTTTGCGTTAAGTCTGGCGTTTTCATTATGTTAATTCTGCTCGCTCTTTGACGATTGGAGTTGACAGCGCGTTGGTGTTAGTAATTGTATCTTGTTTTGGAATATGCCCTGCCAGTACCAGTTTTGCTTTGCTTAACTCATCAACGAGTTCAGGAAAGCTGGGGATATTGGCATCCCATTCAAGTAAGGTCGACACGCCACCCGTTAACTGCTGCGCCAGTTGATAAAGCTGCCAAACCTTGGCGGGCACTGGTTGGTCATGAGTGTCTATCAAACAATCACCGCAGTCGCTAGGACCGGCTAGATGGATTTGAACGATGTGCTCATGGGGGAGTTGACGAATAAACGCTTCAGCGTCAAAACCATGGTTAAAGCTACTAACAAAGACGTTGTTTACATCCAATAGCATGCCGCAGCCTGTTGCGGTGACTAACTCACTAAAGAACTCGCTTTCAGTGAGGGTTGAATGTTGAAATTCAAGGTATGTTGATGGGTTCTCAAGCACCAAAGGTCGCTCTAAAAAATCCTGTACTTGATCAACACGGTTGATAACGTGTTGTAGGCTTTCGTCAGTTAACGGCATAGGTAGGAGGTCGTGACTATTCAAACCAGCAACGCCTGTCCAACACAAATGATCAGAAATAAGCTGTGGCTGAACAAACTCGCTTAGCGCTTTGAGTTTGCCTAAGTATTCAAAGTTAAGAGGGTCGCTGCTACCAATATTCATTGACACACCATGCATCACTAGCGGGTATTGTTCCTTTAACTGAGCGAGCACATGCCGACCATAGCCGTGATTATCTATATAGTTTTCACTGATGATTTCAAACCAGTCAACATCAAGCGATGCTCCGCGTTCCAATTGAGACATGATAAAGGGATAGTGCTGGCTTCTCAGGCCAACACCAAACCCTAAGTCGGTTAGTTTTTCGATAGCGGACGCAGCAAGCTGCTGCGTCCGAATTGGATTTGTCATGCTATCTTTCCTATCAAGTTGATGGAGGAAGTGCTAGACGAATATCTGAAGGTTTTGGCTTCTCTTTAGGTTCGCCATCTTCGTTCAATAAACCATTGGCATTGCAGTATGCTTGCCAAGCAATATCGTATACGGCATCCCCTTGTTTATAAGGCATAAGCACATGATCTGCAGATTGATCTGTTGGGGCTTGTTGGCCTTTCGGATAAGTGTAATCAATAGCAGAGAAGGTGTTATCTTTTAAGTTAAACTTAAATAGTTGCATATCGTATTCTTGGTCTTCACCAGAAAGTTCAGGGAAGAGTTGAGAGGCTGAGATAGGCACTGCACACCCACCCAAGTTATTACACTTATTATCTGCAGGTGCACTTTTTGGCCCTGTTGATACGCTACCACCACAGCTACCGCCGGGCGTTGTGCTATGAACAAAGCCGCAACCACCTTGTGCTTTACAATCATTACTGCCTTTACAACTGTGATATACCTCAGGAGGTGGTAAGTCATTCGAACCTATGTTGGTATAGCTCATTCCTTGGCAGGCATGATAAAGGGTGTTCGGATTTTGTGGGGCGATACCCGTTACTAAATCCGGCGCAATTCCCGTAGTTGCCCAGCAAATCGAGATCCTATCGCCAGAGCCACCCATCGCAGGGCCCGGAAATTCACTGGTCTTACCAGACCAATAACGATCAAGTGCAGTAGTTAGACCTTTAATTGTGCCTACCGCAGATTGACTGAATAATTGATGCGTATTGCCAATATTTGACGAGAGTTTAAGGTTGTTAAGCGCTTTTACTACACTGCTGACGCAAGGTAGATTTGGGTTTTGCTTAGCTGCTTCATCATCGCCGTTGGGGTCCAATAACGCCTCATTCCAGCTATTACCCTCAGCAAACCAAGTTGACCAAGTCATGTAACGTTCGTCTGGTTGACTTGAAGACTTCTCAAAGTCGACAATGAGCCTCATGGTATCGGTAAATATTTGAAAGTGATCTTTGTATTTATTAGTGATCCGGGCACACGCCGAACCGGAAATTGGACCCTCACCGCAGCTTGCGGGATAATCCGCCTTCAATGCTTCTGCACTAGGTTGAAACTTCTCTTCTACGGTGCTGAGGTGGGGATCATCCGCTTCATCCGCTTTCGCTGCTAGGAGGTTTTGTGCCCATTTCTCATCAGCCCAGCGTTTACAAATCATTTCTGCCACACCATCACCTTCACCTTGATCAGTAATGGCATTTACATTATTCATTAACGCTTCTTTTAAAACAGTATGATCTTCTTTTACGTTGAGAGAGCCCTTAATACCTGGGAATTGTGGCTGATAATCTTTATTACCAGGGCGCTCATTAAAATAGTCGCGCTGAATGGTTGCATAGTCGAGCAAGCTTGTGCCATCGTCATACTGGATCTGGATATAATCCCAATAGCTGAGGTACATGTGTCCAATCGAGCCAAACAGCGGCAGGTTTTTCTCAGTGTAATCTGGTTTCCACCAGTCATAAGGTGCCTGCTCAAAATATTTTGGCCGTTTTGTGTCTTTGTTTGGTTCTAAATATTGCTCTTGGATAATTTTCTTTGCGTTTTCTTCCGTTTCTTCAATCAACATAAAGAGTAGTGTCTGCTCTTTGTTGAGTTCAGTGGCATTAACGCGTAGATCTTGTAACGTTTTACCTGGGAAAATTTGTTTGAAGTAAGCTTGAATCTCAGGGCTCAGTTGCGACAAGTCTTTGGTACAGTCAGCAAAGTCCAAAATATGTGGAATACCACTTTGGTTGTTGTAGCATTTCCAACCATAGTTTTCATCAATCAATGCCGGACTTGTAAAGCTTGGTGTGAGTCCCAACTTACTTGCCATATTGGAAGCAAGCTGTAAATGGAGCATTTCTTCAATGAAAACACTATATACGCCATTAAAAACTTGCTGATTGATAGTTAATCTAAACTTATCCGACAAATCGCTGGGTTTACTATCACTAACTAACGTATTTATATCGAATAACGGCGCGAGATCAACGTCATATTGGCTACGGCGCTCTTCCGGGATATATCCAGCTGTTGGACCAAGTCCTGGCCAATAACGTCCTGGATAAAGGTTTGATGAATCAGCGATCGCATGGGTGCCTTGAATGGAATAAAGGCCTGTCATGTATAAAGGGATAGTGAATAATTCTACATTTATTGCGGCTTGTGCTATTGCCCTAAGGCAAGATAAATCAGCGTTTTTGTATTTACTTGCGCGTGCTTTTATTTGCTTCTTTTGTGTACTGCTGAGGATGATGTTGGTGTTGAGCTCTTTGTTTATTTCTAAAGGCTGACTCTCTTTATTCTGCACATTCATAGCTTGCTCCTTAATGACGGTGGACTTGCTGCATTTTTCGCCTAATAGCCTGTAGTATTGGATATATATGTCGAACTATTGCAATTCAGTTAATAAAGTTAAGTGATTGGTTCAGGTGAAAACACCACTCTCTTTAGAAAGTAGCTGTAAAAGTAAAAAAAGGCGATTACACAAGATTACGGGGTGGGGATTATATGTTGTGTCTAAACGTAGATCGTTATTAGAAGTGAGTAATCAATAATTACTCACTGAATTTAGCTAGCAAGTCTTACCGTTCGCAATAGTAACCAGGATCCGGTACTGGGAATTCAGGCAAACGTTCACAACCTTCAAACTGTACCTGTGGCGATTCGAAAAGAGGTGCGCTTCGATACTTACCTTTGACTGAAAAGCTACTCGGTGCCGTAATTATCCGAGGTTTTGGATCAAAGTTTATGTCGAAACCATCCGCCACCGCTTCATAGGTCATAGCCCAGTTTGAAAATAATTGAGGGCTATTCAACCTATACATCGAGTCAGCTTTATATACATCAAACCATTTACGAGCCAAAATACTTTGACCTGACTTCAAAATGATAAGAATACGGTTATCTTTAATATCATTTATATTATATAAATTATTTATTTCAAACTCTAACTTGGATGCATCCATATTTGAAAGGTTAATTCGGCCATATTGATCGAAAATTTCTGGTGCAAAAGTTTGAATAATTGAGTTGGATGAAGAGGAACCACCAATAATAACTTGACATTGAATAGACACTCTGCCTTGAGCGTGCTCTGCATTCGCTGTCATTTTACATCCGGTTAGTGCAACTAATAAATTTGCAGCGATAATTGAGTTTCTAAATTTACAATTCATAAAATATCCTTTTTAATATGAAATTAGTACTGCAAGGAGGAGATTAGTTAATGTGTACAAAAAGATCAATTTTAATTGTTGTTTTATTTTTTATTATTAGTTCTGGTTGCACTTCAATAGGTCGAAGTGTTATGAGTAAATCATTGAAATATGAGTTAAAACTAGTTATCGACACAGAGTTGATAAATGTCAAAAAAATTGAAAGGAAATTAAAAAAAGGTGAGTACACGTTGACTTATGACTTTTATCCAAGTGATATTTCAATCAAGGATGACATTGATATGAATGTTGAAATTAATGGTATCAGTGCCGGTTACAAAATAGTGAGAGAAGAGCAGGCTCGGGCTCTCGATTTGAGCGGGCAGCTAACTCTCTTGATCCCCGGTTTTGCCGTGGATAAATCACTACTGACTTCCTACGCGATTTGGTTTTCCTCATTGGGATCAGATGTCATTGTAATGGACTTGAAAAGCGTTGATGAAACTACATTTTCGTTTGGTAGTAAATTGGTCGACTATTATCCTGAATTATCGTCTAATTATAAGTCAGTCAATGTTGTCGGATTTTCTATGGGCTTTCTACCGGCATTGCATATAGCTCAAAAGTATAACCCTAGTAATTTGATTGGTGTGGCACCATTTTTAATTAGGGAAGACTTAAATGTTGCTGCCTCAAAAACGGTTTCATATATTGAGTACTTGCCGCAAGGATTAATCGATAAGGTGTTAGATTCATATTTAATTGAAAATGATTTGCAAAAGTACTTCTCAGATGGACTTGAAGTTGTTAATTATTATGAAAATCTATTAGTAATTAATTCAGGTAAAGATGATGTACTTCCTGAGTCAAGCAAGTTGGTATTAAAAAATCACTGTGCACAACAGTTTTTTATACCTAATTATCAGCATCATTTACTTGCATCAACGCCGACAAATGAAACAACAAAGCTACTCGTACAATTTTTGGGAGATCTATCGCGTAGAGATAGGAATAAAGATTGTTCGAAAATATAAAAGGCTGATTGCTCAGCCTTTTATATTTTTATAGTAATTAAAACTTAGACGGCGCAGGAGGCACTATCAGTGTTTTCTTCGGGCTATCTTTTAACTCTTTCAACAGCTCCTTCACTGCACGCTCGACAGAAGGGTCTTTACCGGCATGAACAAGCTCTGGTCTATCGATCACTTCGATATCAGGGCTGACGCCCTCATTTTCGATGATCCAGTTGCCTTCATTATCTAGAATTCGGAAGGTTGCAGCGATAACCTGACCTCCGTCAACAAGACTTGGATTACCCGAGATACCGATAAGGCCACCCCAAGTGCGAGTACCAATTAGTTTGCCAAGACCTGCCTGACGGAAGTAATAAGGTAGAGCATCACCACCTGAACTTGAATAGCCGTTGATAAGCATGGCTTTTGGACCATCGTGGGCAAATTGTGGAGTTTTTGTTGGCTCAACACCACGGCGTTTCCAATAGTTAAGTGGCTTACGAGCAAGCCAAGTGATCATGTGCTCAGGGATAAAGCCGCCGCCGTTATAACGGTCGTCGATGATCAGCGCATCTTTGCTCGTTTGTGGCATAAAGTTCTTAAATAATGAACGGTTACCATCATAATGAGTATTTGGTAGGTGAACGTAGCCAATCTTACCGTTTGATAATTTATCCACGTAGTCAGCACGTGATTGAACCCATGCCATGTAACGCAAGCCTTGTTCGCTGGCAACAGGTTTTACCGTGGTTTTCCAGCTATCATCAGCGCTTGGTGATTTACTCAATACCAACTCAACTTGCTCGCCTTGGGTGTTTTCAAGTAGTTCGTAAAAGTTAACCACGTCTTTTACCGAGCGACCATTGACTGAGATGATGTAATCACCCTCATCGGCATTCACGCCGGTTTCATTGAGTGGTGAACGGTAGTCTTCATGCCAGTTCTCACCTTTGTAGATACGCTCAATTTTAACATAGCCAGACTGATGAGCACTTATTTCTGCGCCAAGTAAACCATGCTTTTTGCGCTCGGCTGTTGGGGCATCACCAGATTGTACGTAGATGTGACCTGCGTTGATTTCACCCGCAATTTCACTAAGTACATAGTCTAAGTCGCTACGGTGTGCGACAGCGCTGGCAAGTGGTTGATACTTCTCCAAGATAGCATCCCAATCTTGACCATGGTGATGTTCGTCGTAGAACCAGTCGCGTAATGTGCGCCAGCCTTCTACATACATTTGTTGCCACTCAACTTGCGGGTCTATTTTCAGTGTCATCTTAGATAAATCAAGCTGACTGGCTTTTAAATCTTGCTTTGGCTTTGGTGCAATTACACTGAAGTTGTTACCAGCGCGAGCGATCAGGTGCTTACCACCAGCGGCAACTTTATAGCTGCTTACGCCTTCGGCGACGGTTTCTAGTTTGCTATCTGGTTCTGTGCCGAGGAGCTTTAACGCACCGCCTGTTAAAGTCAGTACGCCTCCTTCAACACCTGTAAGCGAACCGTAATTACCTGCTGGGGCTGAGAGTGATACAACCCGTGACATAAAGCCGTTGGCCTCAATGCGATTTGCTTGTTTGTCGCTGTCCTTTTTCGTTTCATCGTCTGATTGAATGCTTAACTCATCACTTTCAAAGGCATTAAGCGGCTTGATCTGACTATTCACCGCAACGCTATAAATGCGCGTGGCATTATTAAACATATAATCAAATTCATAGCTGCTAAAGGTGAGGTTATAGTCGCGCTCAGAAGTGAAATAAATGTAGTTACCGTCAGGAGAGAAAGTGGGGTTACGCTCACTGGTCATGTTGTCAGTCAGTCGAGTGACCTTTTTATCCTCAGTGTTATAGTGCCAAAGCGAGGCGTAGCGGTTTTCATTGTTTTTAACAAAAACAATATCTTCACTGTTTGGCGACCAAGTATATTCAGTTAGACCATCTTCGTCGTATTTGGCGGTGTCAATTTTATGCATATCGCCAGATTTCGCATCAACCCACCATAGCGTGTGGTTTTTATCTGCGAAGAGTAGTTTGCTGTTATCAGCGGACCAAATTGGTGTAAAGCGCCAGATGGTACCATTGTCAGTTAACTGGATGGTTTTGTTGTTATTTGCTCTATCTTTGAGATAGATCTCATATTCACCTGTTTTATCGCTCATGTAGGCAATATAACGGCCATTCGGTGACCAGCTTGCTTCAATTTCACGACCTTCTGGTGTGTAAGAGAGGTTACGAGTTGGACCCTGTTTTACTGGGACTGAGAATAACTCACCACGGGCAGTAAACAATGCACGCTTACCATCGTGTGATATATCCATAGAATCAATAAAGTCGCTAACGTTTTTACTATATGGCATGGCATATTGACGCACACCTGCTACATCGATTTTTAGCTTTTTAGTTGTTTTTGTCGCTTCGTCAAAGCGATATAAGTAACCGCCATTTTCGTAGACAATGGCATCTGGCCCGGCTGAAGGCCACAGCACGTCAAAGTCTTTGTGGTCAGTCATTTTAACCGGTGACTTGCCATCGCGATATTTATAAAGGTTGAGCGTGTAGTCGCGATCAGACACAAAGTAAATACTGTCATTCACCCAAGTTGGTTGCTGATCTGTGGCTTTGTCAGTGGTGAGTTGTTTAGACGTATTGTTTTCAAGGTCGTAAATCCATACATCCTGAGCTCGACCACCACGAGAGCGCTTCCAAGTTCTAAACTCTCTGTCGATTGGTGTGTAAACATACTTATTACCATCAGGGGAGAGCATACCACCACCCGTTTCTGGAATGGCCATCGGCTGCTCAAGTCCACCTTCTACTGGTACCATATACGGGCGACCCATACGTTTGCCCCATGGTGTGCGATTTGCTCTAAAAACGATATGTTTACCATCGGGTGTCCAGTCCATCACGCGATAGTCGAACCCACCGCGAGGAGGCATTTGACCAACATCGTTGTAGTAAGTGAGTTGCTTTAATCCTGAACCATCAGCATTGATCACATAGATTTGGCGGCTGCCATTATACTCGGCGGCAAAAGCGATTTTGCTGCCATCTGGAGAGAACTTAGGGAAGGTCTCAAAACCAATATGGTCTGTTAGACGCTGACTTTTACCTGTGTTGGTATCTGCAATATATATGTCGCCAGCATATACAAAAGTGACTTTATCTTTGTGGATATCTGGAAAGCGGAGTAGGCGAGTATCTTCGGTCTGATACGCCGAAACAAAAGGCGCGGCTGCCGCAGCAATGGCGAGCACGAGTGTTTTTATCTTCATCATAATATAGGCATTTCCGTTATTATTTTGATACATAATAACGATTGATAAGTGAAATGCACCCAATTTAGATGAGTAGCTTGTTTCAAAATGTGAAAAAACACCCCACCGCGGAGTGTGGTCGCGATGAGATGTTGAGTAGTTGGGGGAGGTACAGATGTACCTCAATCATGTGTTGATTTAGAACTGAGCAACAAAAGTTAGGTTGCTTGTTTCACCGCCGTCAGTGTCAACTACACTACCTTTAAGGTAGTAAGTGTCGTTGAAGAAGTATTTAGCTTCTACTGCTAAGTCTGAATCATATGAACCTAGGCCAAGCGCAAAGTTGCGAGTGAAGTAGTAGTTTGCAAGCACGTTTGTTACGTTGTCGTCAAAACCATCAGTATCAATACGGTTGTGCTCTAAGTCGATTGTGAAGTAGCTGTCACCACCAACGTGCATGAAGTAACGTGCACTTAGGTTTAGGTAATCAAATTCGTCTTCAGTTTCAACTGTGAAACCGATGTAATCTGTAGAATTTAGTTCGTGGTTGTACTCAGCTTTGAACCAAGTGGTATCACCGTTTTCAAACTCTTCTTGGCGAATGCTTAGCTTTAGGTTGTCGTTGTAAAGGTAACCAAAACCGAAAGAGTAATGGTCGTCAGCTTCGCCAAGATCTGCGATGCCAGCAGTTACAAACCATTCTTTAGTGATAAAGCCTTCACCACCAACAGAGAAAGCATTTGAATAATCATCGTTAAAGTAACTTACGCCTACATTGCTGTCCGTATCAAGGTAGCCAAAGTCATCCCATACGCCTACTGATTCTTGAGGTGCGAAGAAATAGCGAGAAGAAAGCATCAGTGCGCTGTTGTCAGAGCCATCATAATCTGTATAACTAGCGGTGTTGAACCACTCTTTTTGTACGTTACCAGTGTTAGCCTGAGCTGCTGCTGAAACAAGTAGTGAAACAGCTGCGATAGATAGTAGTTTTTTCATAGTCATCCCTTTAATTTCCATATATTGAGCTACATCGACTCAACGGCGCGCATGGTGGCGCGCATGGTAGTATTAGAAATCTGAACGGAAGCTGACAATAATGAAAAAAGTTTGGATATTGGCAAAAAAGCTGAGACTTAATTATGCTTTTTGTTTATAAGATAAACATAAAGGAAGTGAAAATGAAAAATTCATTTCACGGTATATCAATAGGCACTGAGCGCTTTGGAGATGATATTTATCTCACACTTAAGCCTACAGGTAAACTCACTCATGAAGATTATGTTGTTATTACACCAATAATCGAGAGTGCACTGAAAGCAGTAACAACGCCTAAAATCTATGCATTTCTTGATGCGACTGATTTTGAAGGCTGGGAGCCAAGAGCCATGTGGGATGACTTCCGACTCGTCTTTGAGCATAGCACTGAATTTGCTAAAGTAGCAATATATGGCGGCAAAAACTGGCATCGACTTGCTGCAACAATAGGTAACTGGTTTGTTACTGGTAAAGTGAAGTATTTTGATGATAAAGGGGATGCATTGAATTGGCTTAATGAACGAGATTGATTAAAGTTGAATTAAATTCATGATTTATGCGTTGTGACTCGAGAAGCTTGTCACATCTGCAAAAAGTGGATTATTCAACCTATCATCAGTATAGTGAATTAACACCATTGGCTTTTGTCATAACGGCTTAGGAGCTTCGACTGTGAAAAAAATACTGATCACTGGTGCAAACCGCGGTATTGGACTTGCGTTAACTAAAACCTATCTGCAGGCTGGCTGGCACGTATTAGCAACTTGTCGAGACCCGCTTACTGCTTCAGAACTTAACTCTCTCGCGCCAACTTTTCCTGAGCTCCAAGTGTTTGCCTTAGATGTGACCAATTACGACCAGATGGAAGAATTAAGCGAGAAACTGGCGCCTGTAGCTATAGATATCGTTATCAACAACGCGGGTATATATGGGCCGAAAGACTATGCGTTTGGTGAAACCGATATAGAAGCGTGGCAAGAAGTTATGGAGGTTAATGTCTTTTCCACCATGCGACTTGCTGAACTATTTTACACCCATCTTTGCAACGGTAATGAAAAGATTTTTGCGGCCATTTCCTCTAAGGTCGGCAGTCACACCATGAATACCAAAGGTGGCGGCTATATCTATCGCAGTTCGAAGGCTGCGCTAAACTCAGTGGTAAAAAGCTTGTCTAATGATTTACTGAGTGAGGGGATCCGCACGGTTGCTATTCACCCTGGCTGGGTCCAAACGGAAATGGGTGGCCCTAACGCGTTAATTACTCCAGATGAGTCTGCAAATGGGATCTACTCCGTGTTATCACATTTTGTGGATGCACAAAGCGGTGGCTTTTACGACTATAGCGGTGACGCTATTCCTTGGTAATAAACTGACAACTAATCTGTGCTTACACGAGAAATAAAAAATTTTGGTTACTTAATGAGGAAGGTACGTTGCGTAGCGTCCACATAGTAGTAAAGGAATGTGCATACAGTGGTAGAAGTTCAAAGTTTAGTCTTCACGCGTCGTGATGGTGAAGTGAATCGAGCTGTATTAGATAAGCTTAGTCTCAGTATTGCTGCTAAAGAACAGGTCGCTATTGTTGGTGATAGCGGGTCGGGTAAAACGACACTTATCCATCTGATTGGTGGTTTGTTAAAGCCCGATAGCGGCAGTATTATTATTGATGGCCGGGATATTACTCAGTTTAATGATATTGAACAGGCGCTCTACCGTCGCAAGTTAGGGATGATATTTCAACACTATCAATTGCTTGCACCTTTATCCGTCTACGACAATATTGTTTTTCAAGCACAGCTCAATCAATTGAACCCAAAGCAAAGCGATGTTGATGCGCTGGCAGAGCGTTTGGGGATTTTACATAAATTAACGGCCTTGCCTCAGCAATTGTCAGGTGGTGAGCAGCAGCGAGTTGGTATCGCACGTGCCATGATCAACAAGCCTAAGTTATTGCTGGCCGATGAGCCGACGGGCAACTTAGATGCTGCGAAAAGCGAAGAAGTGGTATTACTTCTGCGTGAGCTGTGTGAAGAGCAAGGCGTTAACTTGCTTATGGTTACACACAGCCAACACCTTGCTGACAGCCTAGATAGAAAAATCACCATTCAAAATAACCGTGCTTATGGCTAAAACGATGGAACGGCTGAGCGCGTTATCAGAAATTAGGCTGGTACTCACGGTGTTTATGCAGTTCTATAAAAGGCATCTTTGGTTGTTTTTGTTATTCGTTTTTGGCTTATCTTTGGGTAGTGCTTTACTTGGCTCAATTCAAGGACTAAATCAAGAAGCAACGGATCGTTACCAGCAAACCAGCGCACTTATAAATAATCCAATTAGTCACTTTGTTCGGCCAAGCGTAGGCCGCGAGATGTTGACTGGAGATGTATGGACGGCGCTGCGAAACGCAGGAGTCGTATCCGCTGAGCCAGTTTTGGAAGGTGTGCTGGTCGTGCCCAGTGAGAACAGGCTTCGCATTAAAGGGGTTAATACTTTGAAATGGCTTTCTCTACCTAAAGTGCAATCACAGGGAGATAAGTCAGGCAATCAAACTGCACCATTACAATTCGGATTTAATACAATTTACGTATCTGAGGAGATGGCCCAACATTTGTCGCTCAGAAGGCATGAAGTGCTCAAGCTTCTTGATACGGATGTGCATTTCGCTGTTTTATCGGAACTTACTGGCGATGTTGCAATAGCCGATATTGCATTAGTTGACCATTTACTGAATTCAGCAGGTCGAATTAGTTATATAGAGATCTCAAATGCAGTATTGGATGAGGCAAAAGTTAGGCAGATTTTAGGTGATAAAGCACAGCTGCAAAGTGCACAAGCGCAGTCTTTCGACTCGTTGTCGAAGGCGTTTTTCTTCAACCTGCAAGCGCTTGCATTCCTAGGCTACGTGGTTGGCGCTTTTTTAAGTTTTAACGCTATAAAGCTTTGTCTGCACGCAAGAAAAAAACTACATCAGCAACTCACACTACTTGGATGTATTCAAGCAAATGTAGTCGCAGCGGTAGTCATTGAGGTGCTCGTCTTAAGCTTGATTGCTGCATTGGTGGGCGCAGGTGTGGCTTTCCTAGGGGCGAACTTATTGGTGAGCGAGATCTCTATGGCGTTAGAGAGCTTATTTGCATTAGATAGGCGTTTACCGGTTAATTTCAGTTGGTTAGTCGTGCTGCAAGCATTTGTGTTAAACCTTTTGGTACTTGCAAGTGTGGCATATTGTCAAGTAAAGCCTCTTACTTTTTATAAATCTTGGCAGAGTAAAATAGTGAGTGGAAGTCTATTGGTTACGGCCGCTGGGTATTTTTATCTTGGTAGCGAAGCGCCAATTCATGCGCTTGGGTTGTGCGTTTGCTTACTGTTGCTCTTTTTTATGATAACACCAGTGGCACTGTGGGCTGCGTTTAAAGGTATTCCAACTCAGCATCCATTAGTCAAATGGATGAAAGCAGACAGTGTCGAGCAGATCAGAGTACTTGCAATCAGTGTTTATGCCGTGTTGCTTGCGGTTGGCACTTCCGTAGGGTTGCAAATTATGGTGAGTAGTTTTAGCTCAGCTTTGCAGATCCATTTAGATGGTCGCCTTAGCGCAGATCTATATGTGCGGCCTAGTGAAGTTACCGATGTGCAATATCAATGGCTCTTAAGCCAAAAGGATATTGAAAAGGCCGGTGTATTTTGGCGTGCAGAGATAAGTTATGGCCTGGGCTCACATCAACAAGGCACTCAATCAGCGAGTTTGATTAGCTTTGGTCGCTCTGGCGAACATCACTACAATCTTACGCTGCTTGCGGGAGCTGTACCTAATAACGAAGTGCTTTACTATGATGCGAATAAAAATGTGAGTGGGTGCCTTGCCAACGAGCCAAGCAAATTATTGTATGGCGTAAAGTTGGGTCAGCGTATTCGTTTGCAACAAGGCAAAAAGCATATTAACTGTGAGATAACGGGTTTTTATTACGATTATGGCGAACAGCGCGCGGTGTTCGTCGCTGTTAGTGACGCAATTGAAAACGCCGGGCTTAACTATGAAGCATATGGTTTTTCAATTGTTCTAAAGCCAGATATTGATACCGCTTTATTTAAGCAAAAGGTCATGCAGCAATTCCATTTAAACGACTCACAAGTGGTTCAAAATCAGCGCTTTAAACAATATGCTACGCGTTTGTTTGAACATACGTTTTACGCAACGCACGCGTTAAATTTAATGATAGTTGCTATCGCGCTATTTGGGTTGTGGGTATCATTACTGACTCTCGGCGCTAAGCAAATTCAACCTTTGGCCATCTTAAAAACATTAGGCGTTACCACTTGGCAAGCATTTGCTATTAAATTAGGGCAGAGCGCTGTTATTCTGCTTGTGAGTTTAGTGTTGGCGACGATACTCGGGGGAATGCTCGGGTGGATATTACTTAAATTTGTGATGCCAATTGGCTTCGGTTGGACGATCCCTTTTCTATTACCTTATCTTGAGATCGCGGTCTTTATCACCCTCATTTTTAGTTTAGCTTTGCTGGTTAGTGTACTACCTCTACTCAAACTGAGTCGTCACGATACTGCGGATCTGTTGTATGAAGACTAATTATCTTATCGTTTTATTACTGTTAATGGTGGGAGTCGGCTGCACTCCGGAGCTGTCAGAAGCACCTGCTTCAAAACGTGATTTTTTCAATCTTCAGTTGGGCGATCCGGTCTCTCCCGTATATCAGTTAAGTTTTCCGCGTGATCACGGTAGCCATCCTGATCAAGGCATTGAATGGTGGTATGTTACTGCAAACTTAAAAAGTGATTCAGGGCAAGAATTTGGTGTTCAATGGACGTTATTTAGAACCTCAGTTGTCAGCGTTCAATATGTCAGTCCATGGTGGGATGGTGAGTTATACTTTGCGCATTTTGCAATTCAAGACAATACCAGGCACCAAGCTTTTGAACGTTATGGCAGAAAAGGACAAGTAAAAATTCAAGCTGATCCATTTATCACGCAATTAGATAATTGGTATTTGCGCAGCGCGACGGAAACATTTTTTCCGTTAACGCTTCATGCTGAGGAAGAAAAAAACCGTGTTAATTTAACACTGAGAAAAAGCCCGATAGTGCTTCATGGGAACAATGGCTACAGTGAAAAAACGTCCGACGGCCACGCTTCCATGTACTACAGCTATCCTTTTTTAAGCGTCTCGGGTGAGCTTACTTTTCAAGGTGACACACATCAAGTCAGCGGTGACGCGTGGCTCGATAGGGAATGGTCTTCCTCGTTTATGAGTAAGGCACAAAGCGGCTGGGATTGGTTTAGTATTCGCGGTCAAGACAGATCGAACGGCGCACTAATGGTATTTTGCATTCGTGATAGCCAACAAGTCTACAGAGATTGCCGAGGCACTGAAATTACAGCTGAGGGTAGCACGACAGAAATAGCGCATAAGGATATTCAATTAAGTGTTTTGGAGCAGGTTTCGTTAGATGGAGTAAGCTATCCATTTAAATGGCAACTACGGCTAAAGCACAGTCCTGTTATTCTGATCGAAAGTATCAATCGTGATGCGAGAAACCAGCTGACTATCCCGTATTGGGAAGGAAGAGTAAAAGTGTCCGGTGGCTATATAGGTGAAGGGTACGCTGAGCTAGTCGGATACGAATAGCCCGTATTGGCTATACCGATTAACTTGTACCTATATTATCTTTAAATTTCCTAGTGAGATAGTATTAGCCCACAATAAACATGAATTTATCCTGAAATCTTGTTTTAACAGCGATTTTTTCTGTCAAACTCAGTCCTAGAAAGCTAGACTCTAGGAATATCTTACTATCCGTGTTGCTATGTTAAATACGTTTTTTGTAACCGATCCCGTACCAGAGTTGCTACTCAACGGAACTTATGATGCTACGCTTGTAGCGTTATCTGTGCTTGTGGCTGTTATCGCCTCATTTTTTACGCTTATCCAGATTGACTTTGCTGAGCAAAATCAAAATAGTCGTATAAATCGGCTTGCAAAATTTGGCGGTGCTGTAGCCATGTCTGGTGGTATTTGGAGTATGCACTTCATTGGCATGTTAGCGTTCTCACTTTGTGTTGAAGTGGATTACGATCCTTGGCTTACTGCGGCGTCCATCTTCCCCGCTTTCTTAGGTTGTTGGGTTTCGTTTGATTTGATAACTCGACCAAATGTCACACTTGCAGTAAAGGGGCTCGCCGCGGTCATTTTGGGGGCGGGCATTGGCACCATGCACTATAGCGGTATGGAAGCCATGCAGCTTGGCCCTATGCTGGGTTACGACCCCGCACTTTTTGGTTTATCAATTGTCGTCGCTGTGTCACTTGCCTTCATCGCAATTCAAGCAAGAAGTAAACTGCGTGATTATGTCAGTGATAACAATATCAGTGTTGTAAGATGGCTAGGCGCTTTGGCACTTGGGGCATCGGTGTCAGGAATGCATTACACGGGCATGCAGGCGGCAAAATTTGTATCTGACTCACCAATTATCAGCCAAGAAATGCAAGAGCAGCATACTCAATCGCTTGCATTGTTTATTGCTGCTGTCAGTATGATCATTAGCGCTTTATCTGCGCTTATTCATACCGCGAGCAAGTACCGCTCAGTGGCTGCAGACAAAGCCGCTAATGAATCTAGGCTTGCGGCTATCCTAGAAACAGCCGTTGATGGGATCATCACTATCAATGGTGATGGTATCATTAAAAGCTGTAACCCGTTAGTTGAACGAATTTTAGGATGGTCTGAGCGAGAAACGCTTGGTCGCAATGTTGCTGTGTTTTTACCTAAAGAAGCGCAAACGAAAGTATCATTCGACAGCACTTACCTTGAACAATTTAAGGGGGTTGGCCGTGAAATCAAGGCGCTACACAAGCACGGGCATCTGGTACCTATTCGGCTGGGAATAGGAGAGGTTGAGTTAAAAGACCAAAGCGCGTTTTATGTGGGTTTTATCACTGACTTAACAGCGCAAAAGCAAATGGAAGAAGCACTGATTGAGCAGGAAGCGCGTCATCGGACGCTGCTAAATAACATGCCTGGCGTGGCATTTCGTTGCCGGATTGATAGCAAATGGACGATATCGTTCGTAAGTCCCATTGTCGAGCAGCTTACAGGCTACCGAGCAGAAGAATTTATTTCTGGGCAAGTTCATTTTGCCAGCTTGATTATTGAAGATGACAAAAGCTTAACGCACGATGTGGTTGAACAAGCACTGCAATGCGGCAAAGCGAGTTACTCGCAGGAATATCGAATATTACACAAATCAGGCCATACCAAGTGGGTGCTGGATAAAGGTTCATTTGAATACGATCAAGCGGGTAAAGTTGAGGGCATTGCGGGCGTATTACTTGATATTAGCGAGCGCAAGAACATGGAAGACGAACTACGTGGCGCAAAAAGCATTGCTGAAAGCGCAGCAGCGTCCAAGCAAGCGTTTTTAGCGAACATGAGTCATGAAATTCGCACACCGATGAATGCCATTTTAGGATTTAGTGAAGTACTGAGAGAGTCTGAGCTGAAACCTGATCAAAGTAAGCATGTAAATACGATACTTACGAGTGCAAAGGCACTACTGCACTTGCTTAACGATATTTTAGACTCCGCTAAGCTGGACCAAGGCAAGCTCGACCTGATTGAGAATGATTTCTGTATTTCTGAGCTACTCGACAACGTGGTATCGACGTTTTGGTATCAAGCAAAGAAAAAGGGCTTAAAACTAGAGCTCACGATGAGTCACAGTTTGCATCAAACTTATCATGGTGCTTCCGACCGCTTACGGCAGGTATTGGTAAATTTATTGGGTAATGCCATTAAATTTACTGCACAGGGCCGTGTAGAGCTTAGCGTTGAGTCCTCTCATGACAATTATGTACTTTTTAAAATTGCGGACACAGGTATAGGGATTGCCAACGATAGACTAGATTCAATTTTCAATCCCTTTGAACAGGCCGATGAGAGCATGAGTCGCCGCTTTGGTGGTACAGGCCTTGGAACGACCATTAGTCGCCAGCTAGTCGAGTTAATGGGTGGAAAAATATGGGCTCACAGTGAGCTTGGAAAAGGGTCTACTTTCTACTTTACTGTGCCTCTTAAGAAAATCGCGGCATTCACAATAGTGCAAGATGTTCATGTCGAACTTCCCCCACTAAATATCTTGGTTGCCGATGATATTCAACAAAATACCGAATTGTTGAGCTTATTACTTGAAAAGCAAGGTCATAGTATAGAGGTCGCAGGAGATGGGCTTGAGGCCATCGAAAAAGCAAAAGCGCAACAATACGATCTTATTCTAATGGATATTCATATGCCGGGTTGTGATGGACTTGAGGCGACGCGCACTATCAAAGCATATGAACGAGAAAATAGGCAACAAGAGACACCGGTAATCGCCCTCACCGCGAGTGTGTTAGGCGAGGATAGAGCGGCTGCAAAAGCTGCAGGGATGGCTGCATTTGCCTCAAAACCAGTGGTGATAGAAGATTTAACTCGCACTATTGCTGAAACGCTCAATATCAATATTGCTCATACGGCGATTGGAGTAAGGCAAACCAGCAACAAGCAGCTTATAAATAGAGCTAGAGCGATAAATTTGTGGGGCAGTGAAGCTCGATTTTTAAAAGAATTGGCGCGTTTTTGGGATGGTAAAAGAGAAGAAGTGGTAGCGCTTTTTGCCCACGAAGGTCAGTTTACGAATGATGTACTACAGAATATTCACACCATCAAAGGCGTTGCTGGAAACTTGGCGTTGGAGACACTTTTTGCTCTGCTTGAGCAAATAGAGGGTAAGAAGGAAATTGACGAGCGCTTGAGAGCTAAAATGGCGCTCATTATTGAAAAACTAGACGACGTGGTTGGACTGAGTGATGAAGAAGTTGTAACCAACGCGTTGAGTGAGGGCGACGTTTTTTTGTTTAAGCAAAACTTGCCACAAGTAAAAGAGATGATAGATGAGGCGCAAGTCGAGGATGATGTGCTTGACGCATTGTTAGAGAGTGCGCCCCTTATGTACCGAAGCCAGGTAGAGGCGTTGAAACATGCATTGGATGATTTTGAATTTGAACGTGCGGAGGAAATTCTCGCACAATTAATGAGTACTGATGTGTAATGATAAATGACCACAAGCCTCTGATCCTAGCCGTTGACGATGAAGCAACGAATCTCCAAATTTTAAAGCAAACGCTGGGTAATCAGTATCGTATGAAGTTTGCAAAGTCTGGAAAATTGGCGCTGGAGCTAGTAGATAAGGAACTACCTAACTTAATTTTACTCGATGTTATGATGCCTGAAATGACAGGTTTTGAAGTCTGCTCCAAATTAAAAGAAGACCCTACCACAGCGAGGATCCCGGTGATTTTTGTGACTGCCTTGAGTGAAGAGTTTGACGAAGCTCGAGGCTTTGAGTTAGGTGGTGTTGATTACATCACAAAGCCTATCAGCCCTGCGATAACTAGAGCGCGAGTGAAGACGCACTTGTCTTTAGTCAGTGCTACTGAGCTTAAAAGTGCATACGTTGAACTGATGCAGCGGCTCGGTCAGGCGGCGGAATACAAAGACAATGAAACAGGCCAGCATATTGCGAGAATGAGCCGCTACTGCTTTGTGCTTGCTAAAGCTTGCGGTTTACCGGAAGCGTATGCAGAAGATTTGATGCTCGCCGCCCCGATGCACGATATTGGCAAGGTCGGTATTGCCGACAGCATTTTGCTGAAACCTGGACGTTTAGATGCCGAAGAATATGAGGTGATGAAACAACATGCTGAGCTGGGTGCAAACATACTTGCGGACTCTGATTCAAAACTCGTCAAGCTTGCATATTTAATGGCGATGGAGCACCACGAGAAATTTGATGGAAGCGGTTATCCAAAAGGATTAAAAGGGGAAGAAATCTCACTTGAAGGACGGATCTGTGCGCTTGCGGACGTGTTTGATGCGCTTACTTCAAAGCGCCCATATAAAGAGGCTTGGCCTATCGAAAAGGCATTGGCCTTCATTCATTCTGAAAGTGGTAAGCACTTTGACCCAAAATTAGTTGAATTGCTCGATGAAAACCTACCAGAAATCCTAAAGATTAAAGCGCTGTATGACTAATCCCCTGTGCGTGGTAGACATTATTCTCAATTTCCCATTGATGAAATTGAAAACGGTGTTTACCAATCAGCGCCAGTCCCAGTTTTTCGTAAAATCGATTTGATTCGTTCTCGACCCAAGTATAGAGCCAGTACCGCTCGCCAAGTTTGTCTACCATATGAGAAAGTAACCGCCGACCTATCCCACATCCTTGAAACCGGCCTAGCACATAGAGTCTCTCGACTTCAAAGCCAAGATCTTGCTGGTGGTATCTCGAGTGACGGTTAGCTTGAATATAACCTTGTATCGCACCTTGATGCGTTGCGATGTAAATGCTGATCTCTTCTTGCTGTAGCAAAGATATAAAGTAGGTTTCTGTAAAGGTAGAAAGCGCATATTCTGCGTATTCTTGTCGGAGTCCTTGGACTGCATAGGTATCGAGCCAAACCTGAATCGATAGCGCGGCAAGCTTTAATGCATCAGAGGGTACAGCTGGGCGAATTGTGGCGTTGGGCATTACGTTACCTTATCCATTATTTGCGCATATTGGTAATACGCTAGTTGGCCCACTCTTCTTAATTGTGGCATTGGAAATTTAGGCAGCGGCTTTATATAGATGGGTAAATCAGGCACTTTATGACCCATTAATTTTTCAGCAAGACGAATGCTTGCCTGAGCACTAAATGCCACACCTGAGCCACAATATCCGAGCACATATCCAGTGTTATTTTCACTGTAGATATGGGGTAGATCATCAAGTGCGGCGGCAATATAGCCACTCCAGAAGTAATGAACTTTAGCATTGAGGTTAGGAAAGCAATCGTTAAGCGCTGAACGCAAGTTGTGTTGGTATTTAGCGTTATCCTGATCGTGGCCAAACACCGCACCTCGTCCACCAAATAAAATGCGATTGTCGGGAAGGCGACGATAGTAGTATTTAAGCCGTCTGGTATCCATGACGACTTGCTCTGTCATTAAGCCATTGACAGCAAGTTGCTCATCGCTGAGTGGTTCAGTCACGATAATACTACTTAAAATAGGCAGGTAACGTCCTTGAGTTAATGGCGAAAAATGTCGTTGAGCGTAGGCGTTTGCTGCGATCACGACTTTGTTCGCCGAGACTCTGTGGCCATTCACTTCTAGCTGGTGGTTGCCATTTTGGTTCTGGTAATGAGTGACCAAACTATTTTCATAAAGTTGCACACCAGCTTGCTGTGCTAAAGCCTTGTAACCTAGTAACAGCTTCAAAGGGTGAACACCAAACGCGTTGTCAAATCGCAATGCGCCAAACCCTTGCTGGTTGTGCATATAGGTTTCGGTCAGTTGTTGCTGAGACAGTAACTGATGGCTCTTGCTACCCATGGTTGCAGTGAGAAATTCGGACTGCGCTTTTAGTAGCGAAAATGCTTGCTGATTGTGTGCAACTTTCAAATAGCCAGATGCTTGCACGTTGCAATCAATGTGATTGGCGTCGATATGTTCACGGACCAAAGCAACGGCGTTGTTGTACTCTTGATATATGGCTTTACTGACATCCAGACCATACTTTTTGGCCAGTTGCGCATAACCAAGCCGTCCCGTACTTGGTAGCACAAATCCCGCATTTCTCGCGCTCGCGCCAAAGCCAACTTGATTGGCTTCAAATAGGGCAACGCTTTGGTGATGAGTGGTTGCCAAATGGTAGGCGGTAAGTAAGCCCGTAAAACCACCACCGATCACAGCGATATCTACTTGTAATGATTTATCTAGCGAAGGGGTGGGGGTACCTATAGGGCAGGTTGCAGCCCAGTAGCTATTGGCAAAAGCTTGGCCTTGGCAATGTGGCTGAGTGAGTGGATCAAACCCTGACATCTTAAAACTCCAATACCATTTCTGCTGCTTGGCAATGGCATTCAGTACCACAAATAGTACAGACATAGCCGTGATAGATACAGTCGTCTAACCACTTATCATCATGGACTTTTATCAATTTGCCACCGGCCTTAGTGAAGTATTTAACGGCACCGTTACCTGGGCTTTGTTTCCAAAGATGTGCAACGCCAGCTCTCGCGCCTTGTTGTGTTAATGCTGTTATTGCGTGTTTTAGTAATTGGGGTCCAATACCTTGGCCCTGTGCGTTCGGTGATACCGCGATACATTTAAAATATGCCATATCATTTTGATCAACAGGCCACAAAGACGGTGAACTCCACCTATCTATAGGCCATTGTCCGGCGCTATATGATGTTCTAAAACCGAGTAATTCGCCTTCATCGTTTAGGGCAACAAAGGAAGCATTAATACCGTTTTTACAGCCTTTTTGGTGCATTTGTTCAATGCTTGCGTCATCAAGATAATTGTCACCATGAACGAGATTACCAAGTGCGATAACACGCTCGAAATGTTCTGGTTGTAAAGGAATAATTTTCATAGGCTGCTCTATTGTTGTTATTTACTGTGAGGCGTTTTGACTAGCATACCACGTTAGATCATGTACAAAAAACGCGAAGATTTAGCAATTTTCACTGGCGCTTTTAGAAGCGTGGCAAGAATAAAAAGTGAACAAAATTTGACAGCGATGTCATTTTGTTAATAATTGTTGAATTGATGAGTCTCATTATTAACAACAACATGTAAAGGAAAAGTATGAATACTCTAAAACTAGCGACTGCAGTTTCGCTTGCCATAACTGCAAGTCAAGTAATGGCCATGAGTCCGCAGCCCGATCCACAAAACCCCAATGGTTATATTGTTTCTCGAATAGAATTGAAGAATGCCGAGAGCGCGAAAACCAACAACCCTATGTATGCTATTTGGTCTAAAGCACTGGAAACAAGAGATAATGCTGCTGTAGAGGCAATTTCGCCGGGCCTTGCCAGTAACCCTGATAATGTAAAAAGAGCTGAACGGGTATTTGGTCAAACCCAGTGGCAATTTCTTACGCAAATGGCGGCACCTGAATACACCTACACTCGCTTTTTACGTGCCATTGGTAAATTTCCCGCATTTTGCGGCGACTATACTGATGGCCGAGACGCCGATGCAATTTGTAAACGCTCTATTGTGACTGCTTTTGCGCATTTTGCCCAAGAAACAGGGGGGCATATTGCCAAAGACAACATTTCTGATAACCCTCTCGGGTTAGAAGAATGGCAACAAGCTTTGGTGCATGTGCGTGAAATGGGTTGGTCAGAAGGACAAGTTGGTTATACCACAGGGTGTGGACAAAATGACTGGCAAAATCGCCGCTGGCCATGTGGGGCGGGACAAGGATATTTTGGCCGAGGCGCTAAGCAGCTTTCATATCACTTCAACTACGGCGCGTTCAGTGAAGTCATGTTTAACGGTGATGCAACGGTGTTATTAAACAATCCGGGCTTAGTGGCTGACTCTTGGCTAAATTTAGCGTCTGCAATTTGGTTTTTCTTAACGCCGCAAGCGCCAAAACCTGCAATGTTACACGTTATTGATAGAACTTGGACGCCATCATTGCGTGAAAGTGAGGCGGGGATTGGTTATGGCTTTGGTACCACGATTAATATTATCAATGGTGGTATTGAATGCGGCGCGCAAAATAAAGACAAGGGTCAGCCCGTTAACCGTATTCGTTATTGGGAAGGACTCTCGCATTATTACAACATCACCATTGAAGCCGATGAAGAAAATACCTGTTGGCAGCAAACACCATACGGAAGCTTAAATCTTGACGGCGCAACTGATGTCCTCTACACCAACTGGGAAGGTGATTGGGCTTATTATGCAGATCGCCCCGGAGGATATTCATTTGAGTGTAAACTCGTGGGGTATCAAACGGCTTATTCAGCGCTTGTGCCAGGAGACTACGAGAAATGCGTGACAAACTTTTATCAATCACACGCAAGCTGGCCTGAAGTACGAGTTGTCGATGATTTACCAACCAATCCTACCGAACCGCCTGTTGACGGTGTACCCGCTTGGGATGCCGACAAGGTTTACTTAAAAGGTGATAGAGCGAGCTACAATGGTGTGATCTACGAAGCCAAGTGGTGGACTAAAGGCAATATACCTGCTGCCGATGGCTCTGGCCCTTGGTTGGCTGTTAACTAGATAGTGTTGGCGGGTTTCCCGCCTCTATTCTTAATAGATTTATTTTTTTCTAAAACTCACCTTGTATTACTTTTAGTTCTATTGATTTTTTCAAAATACCCCACCTTACTACAATTGTAATCTTATTTTATTGTTATTTATTTAAGGTTTTTAAATGCTTGTTTATCATTTTTGTGATGGTTTTTGGTTTATTTTTATTTTTCCAATATTTAAAAAAGCTGCTTGTTGTGTTTTTTGTTTTATTTTGCTTTTCGATGATTTTGAGTAAGGTTTTTTAAATTGCTGAAAGTATTGCTAATTTTGGTTTTTTGTTTCGTCTTTTTGAATTGTTCATCTGATGTTTGTTTTTTTGTTTTTTTGTTTTTTATGTGTAACTTTGTTGTCGCTAAAATGTGTTTGTATGTATATCTGTAGTTTAAGTTGTAGTTTGCATTACTTTTTTAGTCGGTATAAATTGGAATTTACTTTGATTTTTAAAATAAAAAGGAAAAATCATGAAAAAAAGGAAAATAACTCCCTTGTTATTGAGCCTTATGCTTGGGTCTACAGTTCAAGCAGCTGAGTTTTACAGTAACTCGTCGGGATCACAGGCGATTAAAGACAGCTATATTATTGTGTACAACACACCGGCTGCTCTAATTAATGCGGATATCACCACCAAAGCGGCATTTACGGAATCGTTAACGACGAAGTTAAGCGCTGAGTTTGGCTTAGATGTTGAGTATCAATATGATAACTTAGGCGGTGTTGCTGTTAAAGCAAGCTCCGAGCAGTTATTGAAGCTACTCTCTCATCCAGACATTAAGTTCGTTGAGCAAAATGCGACTTTTACCATTGATCCACAGTTCTCTGATTTCCACGCGTTACAAAATAACCCTACTTGGGGCTTGGACCGCATCGATCAAAGAGATCGTCCATTAGACAAGAAATATGTAGGTGCGAACAACGGTCAGGGTGTCACTGCTTACATAATTGATACTGGGGTGTTAAACAGCCATAATGATTTTGGTGGCCGTGCTAGAAATGGGTATGATTTCGTTGATAACGACGCTGTTTCTCAGGATTGTAATGGTCACGGTACACACGTTGCAGGTACGATCGGTGGTTCGCAATATGGGGTTGCCAAAGCAGCAGATTTAGTTGGTGTGCGAGTTCTTAACTGTAGTGGTTCGGGATCGTATGCTGGCGTAATCGCAGGGATCGACTGGGTAGCAGGTAATGCTTCTGGACCATCTGTTGCAAATATGAGTTTGGGAGGCGGCAAATCTCAAGCTGTTAATAACGCAGTAGCAAATGCGGTGAATCGTGGCATTACTTTTGTAGTGGCTGCGGGCAATGACCGTGGTGATGCTTGTTCTAAATCACCAGCAAGCGAGCCTTCTGCAATCACTGTTGCCTCTTCAGATATCAATGACGCAAGATCTGGTTTTTCTAACTACGGGAAGTGTGTCGACGTATTCGCACCAGGATCTTCAATCACGTCTGCATGGATTGGTTCTAATAGTGCAACGAAAACGATTAGCGGTACATCAATGGCATCGCCTCACGTTGCGGGTGTAGCTGCGCTACATTTGTCTAAATCACCAAACCTAAATCCAGCTCAGGTGACTGCGGCAATTAGTAACAACGCCTCTCAAAACAAAATTTCGGATGTGGTTGGTTCGCCAAACAAATTGGTCTATGCAAAATTTGAAGACCAACCTGGAGATGGCTTAGTTGAAATAGTCAGTGGTAACAAAGGCCAGTCTAAAGTATTCCCTTTCAATGTTGCTTCAGGCACGACCAAATTGGTAGTTAGTTTATCCGGTGGAACAGGTGACGCTGATCTTTATATCAAGCATGGTCAAGAACCTTATCCTATCGATAACGACTGCGCTTCAGAAAATCCGGATACTTCAAACGAATCATGTGTCATCACTAACCCTGCGAGTGGCACTTGGTACTTATCAGCCTATGGGTATAGTGCTTTTAATAATGTCACCCTTAAAGCTGAAGCTGTGAAATAAACTTCAATTTACATTAATTACAAGGAAATTTTTCTATGAGATCTTTGATGATTTTATTCACTACGTTGTTTGCACTTATTGCATTCAAATCAGAAGCGGCAATGGATATTGCTGCTTATCAAAGTCAAGCGACTACCGATAATGCCGCTCATGGACGCTGTGCGAAAAAGGCTATTTCAGCGACAGAGTGTGTTAAACGTATAGATTGGGCTGTTCGTGAAGGCTATATCACTGCTAGAGCTGGTGAGTGGGGTAAAGCAAATGGTTTCTATCCTGTTGTCGACTTTTACGACAGAACGGTTGGTGCAGTATGTAAGTGTGGTTGTTTTGAAGCGAATACATTAATCCGTGTTACCAAAGGTGGTGATATTGTCGATGTAGCAGCAAAACATATAGATGATAGCTATGGTTTGGTTGGCCTAGCAAAGGATGCTTCTTTGAGCTTGCTATCGACAAACACGTTTGAAATGAGAGCACGTACTAAAGGTGCAGAAGAATCAGATCTTTACGTGTTTATTTTAGAAGATGGCTCTGAACTTAAAGTGACTCAGCACCACGGTATGCTTTTAGGCAATGGCGCGATGGTTGCGGCTAAAGATGTTGAGTTAGGCCAAACGATGTTGCGTGCAGATGGCGTTGAGCTTTCAGTTGCTTCAATTACTCGTGAGCCTACCAAGCAGGATGTATACAACTTTGAAACCAATGGTGCAGAAGTAGTAAATCACATCATTATTGCAAACGACATTTTAGTTGGTGATTTGACTTGGCAAAATCAGCTACAAGCTGAATTAGGCCAAGTTGTAGTACGCCAGTAAATAATTCTTCAATCGGGAAGGTTATTCCTTCCCTTTTTCTATCTGTTTGATTTGAAGTTGGGTTGTCATTTGAGACAGCAGCCTTTACTCGTGATTGCATTTAAATCAGTTTAGTTGCTCCGTCGCAAACGCTGTACATACCGCTAAAAATAGCCGTGGTGTTTATAAGACGCGGATAGCAATGAGTAAAGTTGCCATTATGAGTAGCACAGCCCTGATACTGCACAGGATTTTGAAAAGCTATTATGGCTATTTTTTGTAATGAAGTTGGCACTACTTTCCAGTTCGAACACTAGCAGGTTTTTATCTTTCAAATTATGTCTCGGTTTAATTTTTAGGTTTTATTCTTATGAAAAAAAGTATTTTGATTACAAGTTTGGTCGCTGTGATAGCTCTGGCAGCTTTTAAGTTTAACTTGTTTTCTGTTGCAGAAGTTGGAGCGGGAAATGAGGTAAGAAATAATCCAACAACAGCACTCGCTAAAAATGAGGAAATGGAAATAAGTAAACTCGATGAGTTGGACAAAAAGCTTATCAATGAAATCAATACTAAGTTACCTAAAGCCGATCCTAAACTTGCCACCCCTGAGGTTCGATTATTAACGGCTTTTGAGAGAATGCAATTGTCAGTGGGTAAGTTTAATTCTGCCTCTTTTATTAGCGAAGAGATGCAAGACTTATTACATGACGCCAAGATGATTGAAATTGCAAAGCAAAGCCTTGTGGATTATGAGCACGCTGAAAAAACATTTGGTGAGCAACAAGCGCTGGTTAGAGTGTTTTCAATTCGTTTGTTAGACGAACTTGCCAAAGCGGGAGAGCCGGGGCCTTTGTATGAGGCTACTGGGCAAGTTGCACACGCATTAAATGCGAAATTGGTAAACGGTGAGACGATTGAAAAGCGCAGAGACCTAGATCTTGAAGATTTGGTTTATGCTTCCATTGCTACCTATGGAGATACACAAGTGATTGATTCTCCAGAGACTGTAATGATGGAGCTCGGATATTATGACGACTTTCATACAGACATCAGGAAAATTTACGCCAATCAATTTGGTGCAATTATCAATCGTAAGAAAAGCGTAGATGAAACAATATTAATAGTACAGAAGTTATTTAAAAAGCAGTCGTAAAAATAGTGCTTTAACTTACATTATCAAAAATCAAGAGATTTAAAAGAAGGACTTTGTAATGGGTAACTCCGCAAAAGCTGTTTTTTTATTGAGTGCTTTATATGTAGCATCAAGTCATGCCAGTATGCACCCTGTTAAACCATTTGCTCAGCAATATATTTCAGATTCAATTAACTGGATGACAGAGCAAAATATTGCCTGTGATTTGGCCGAACAATCACACCCGATGTGTGATTCTGTCACTGTTCATTTTAATGACGGTAATTATGATCCACAAAGGACTAAATCGCAGCAGACTGTATTAGTATTAGATTACGGTATGGATTTGCAAACGGTATTGCGTTACCGAAGCCGAGTCATCGCGACGTATAAATATGATCATCAGAGCCAGTCTTTTGTAGCTGATAATCCATCGGTGACTATCTCAAAATTAGGGAAAAAGTTGCTAACTGAGCTTGACGGATTTACCTATCTCAATGGCGAGACAGGGTATACCGAAAGTGGCTTTTTGCCTGCGGCTTGGCTTGGGGAGTTAGCGGCTAAATATGTTTCGATAGCGAAACACGATAAATACGATCATATAACTGGAAAGCCGCACTTTAGTCATGGAACTAAGGTTTTTGGTTACTTAGCACAACACAATCCCGATGCCGAGTTTGTCATTGTTGATACTGAGAGCTTTTCTCCATTTATCAATCATAAAGATGTACTTTGCAGCCGTGATATCGAAGCGTTACATAGCAACATGCAAAGGGCTGCAAACTCCTTACGAGCCGATGTTATTGAGCAGCATGGTGTTGAGTATATAAACTATTCCGGCGGCTTTGAAAGAACCGATGTTCGTAATGCGTGGTCTGCTAGCTCATGTAATGGCCAATTGAGCAATAGTACCGCTACCGAATTTGTAAAGAGTATCAAGCCTATTTATGATGTACTGTTTAATACCCACGGAGTACTAGGCCTTCATGCCGGAGCGATTGGCGCTAGTAGCGGTGAGAATCCCTTAGATGTAACCGAGTACCCTAATCGGGTACGTGTGATGTCCTATACCACCGGTCCGGTGGACACCAATATAACGGCTACAGGCGATTTAAATTGGCAACAGGTTTTTGTAGATCATACTTCTGAGTTTAATGGAGATAAGTATATCGATCTATATGTAAACTTTGGCTATGGCAGAAGCGACTTCTGGGAACAAAATAGCACGCCGAAAATGGCCTCAGATGTTTATGGAATGCGCTACGGTGCCGATTGGGAGTTCCCATCATCCTCTTGGGCTACGCCGATCGTCACTTCTTATGCGATTGCGACACAAACTCAACTTGAGCTTGATAGGCAAATAACTTGGTTTGACCCTGCGCTGTTAAAACAGACTTTGTTACCAAGTCAGTGTTTTGACAATGGTGGCTACTTCATCAACTTTAGGCTATCTCAATTCATTCGTGATGGTGAAGGAGTATGTAGAATTCAAGATCCATTGAAGCATCGTATTGATGAACTGAATCGTCAACAGTATCTAAACTAGTAGCTAATTAGGACTTTGTACTAATTTGTTACTTTATGGTGCCTGTTTGACAATCCATGATATAGTTTCTAAGAAAATTTTTTGTTAATTTGTTGTGTTTGAATATTTTGCTTGGTAGGCAAAATATAATGTATCGAGCACCATTCTAAGGATAGGGTTTATGGTTAAAATAACAGGTACTTTATTTGCCGTTTCGTCTTTGTTATTTGTTTTTGGTTGCGGTGGAGGGAGTGATTCAAATGATCCTATACCGGATCCAATTAAACCGCCACCAGATCCAGTTATAGTTGAGCCCGATCCCAGTGTGTTTATGGACGCAATTGAACAGCAGGGCAAACAGTACGTCGCAGATGCAATCGAAGTAATGACCTCGCAAGGCATAAACTGTACAGATACGACAGCGACCCATGAAATGTGCGATATCGTTAATGTAAAGTTTAATGATGGTGTGTTTGACCAATCTCGGACAAAATCATCGCAAACATTGCTAGTTTTAGATTATGGAATGGACTTTCATACGGCGCTTAGATACCGCTCTCGAGTCAAGGCTGCGTTTAAATATGACCCTCAATCCAAAACTTTTATCGCGGATAATCCAGAGGTAAACCTTTCAAAGCTGGGAGTTAAACTATTAACAGAGGTCAATCAGTTTACCTTTACGAATGAAAAATTTGACTCTCCGCAGCCTGCATTTCTACCCGCCGCGTGGTTATCTGATCTCGCTATTAAATATAGGGCAGTAGTGCCTGCAGATAAAGCAGATAGAGTCACGAAGCGTAATTTTAATAGTCATGGCACTAAGGTATTTGGTTATCTTGCTCAGCATAACCCTGAGGCAGAGTTTGTTGCTATTGATACTGAGTCTTTCTCACCTTTTATTCAGCATAAAAACGCGCTCTGTGCGCAAGATGTCAGTGAATTTTCTCGTTTCATGACCAGTGCAGCAAGCTCGTTAACTGCTGATATTATTGAAGCGAACGAAGTTGAATTTATTAACTATTCGGGCGGCTTTACGCTACAAGATGTGTATATCGCATGGGAGCAGAATGCGTGTTCGGGAGAGCTGAATAACGCAAAAGCTACAGAGTTTTTATATGCTTTGAAGCCTGTTTATGAGGCGATATTTAGCTCACCCAGCGCGCTTGCATTTCATGCTGGTAACATTGATGCTGTGACAAGCAATGATGATTTGGATCTCATGCAATTTAGCAATCGAATTCGGGTTTATCAGTATTCAACTTCAGCAAAAAACACGACAATTCAGCCATTTGGAAAATCTGAGTGGCAACAGGTTTATATAGAGCAGCCAGACAGTTTTGTGGGCAATGAAAGCATCGATTTGTATATTAATGTCGGCTATGACCCATACGACAGCACGGCAAAAAATAGTACGCCTAAAATGGAACCTGATGTACTTGGTATGCGCTATGGTGTAGAGCAAGCCTTGTATGGCTCCTCTTGGACAACACCAGTTGCAACATCATACGCGATAAATGAGCAGGTAAAGCTTGCTACTGAAACGGGTGTGAGCACCTTTGACCCTCAGGAGCTAAAAACAAGACTACTACCAGACTCTTGTAATGATTCTGGTGGCTATCAAGGAAACGAGACGCTCGCTAAGTTTATTGAACAAGGGCAGGGGATCTGCCGTATTCAGGACCCATTGCGTCACCGAGCTGATGAGCTCAACCGTATTGGATATTTAAGCCGATAATCGACTCGCTGTAATAATGTAAAAATGAATCGAAGTCGCATATTGTTGTGTGCTTCGATTCATTACCTTAATTTCAGCTAATATCATAAACTCCAATTGAAGCCCCTTGGTATGCGCGCTAAAATAGTGTTTTAGCAATAATCGAGACCATATCGTGTCTGTAACTCGCTCGTTAGTCCAAACTCTGTCTGAGTGCATTGAACATGTGCTAGATACTTCTCTTCATGCCGATAAAGCATTAACTCAATTACTACAGAACAACCCTCAGTGGAACCTTGATGAAAGGCAGTATGTGGTGAGCAATTATTACCATATCTTCCGCTTTAAACGGTTACTGGCTTACCTACTTGAGCATGAAGAAATGCCGCTAGATGGCTTTGGCTACTGGTTAACTTGCCAAGTTGTTACAGCGCAGCCGCTTCCAGAGTGGGTGGATACCGAGCGTTATAATCTGGAAAAGCTGCAAAGCTTAATTGAGCAGGCGCCTCAAGCTGTTCGCTTATCTTTACCAGATTGGTTAAACGAGGTTGCGAATGAGCAACTGGGTGAGCAGTGGCCTGCGGTTGCATCCGCGTTAAATCAAAGTGCTCAACAATATTTGCGAGTAAATAGCCTAAAAAGCGATATTGCGACAGTAACAGAGTCTCTGGCAAAAGAAGGGATCAAGGTTGCACAGGTTGCGCTTGACTCTCACGTCGCGCTAAAAGTTGAGTCCAATAGCCATCTGTTTCGCTCTCAAGCGTTTCAGGCGGGTTGGTTTGAAATGCAAGATGCTGGTTCTCAGCAAATCGTGCCTTTTTTAGAAATACAGCCCGGTCATAAAGTGGTTGATGCCTGTGCAGGCGCTGGTGGCAAGAGCTTACATATAGCGGCGCTAATGGAGAATAAAGGTCGCTTGTTGTCTATGGACATCCATGAACATAAGCTTGAAACGCTGAAACAACGAGCGAAACGTGCTGGTGTGCATGTTGCTGAAACGCGCGTTATTCAAAACAATAAAACCATTAAGCGCCAAAAAGAGAAGTTTGATCGCGTGCTATTGGATGTGCCGTGCTCTGGTCTTGGTGTATTAAAGCGGAATCCAGATGCAAAGTGGCACTTGAATTCGCAAAATTTAGACACACTTATTGCTTTGCAAACCGATATTCTAGCGCGTTACAGTCAAATGTGTAAGGTGGGCGGCAAACTGGTGTATGCAACTTGTTCAATTCTTCCTTCTGAAAATGAGCAGCAGGTTGAACGCTTTTTGGCAAATAACCCCAATTGGCAGTTAGAAGACTCACTACGTTTACTTCCAGGAGTAAATTCAGAATTTGACGGTTTTTACGCCGCACGATTAGTAAAAAATAGTTAGGAAACAAGATGAACCCAATCATTGCATTACTTAAAGAGCACAATATTTCGGATGAACAGATCCAAGCGGTATTTACCCAGCTGACTGAAAATCCAATGATGGCGATGGCGACTATTCAGCAACTAGGAATTCCACCCGAAAAGCTTCAACAGTTGATGGGCTTGGTAATGCAAAATCCTGCATTGATCAAAGAAGCAGTTAACGAATTAGGTCTTGATTTTGAAAAGGTTGAGGCTGCAAAAGCACAGCTAAAACAGTAGTATTAATGGCTATGCCCTAGACAAGCTCAGACTTGTCTAGGGCATAGCTAAATAATTCACATGCAGATCAAATCTTGTGAGTAAAACCACTGTATACCCCAAATAAAAATGTAAGAATTGCAGAAAATAGTGTCGAGCCTATCGCATAGGCTAGGACTGCCTTACCCCAATTTCTCCACTTTACCAACTCATGTTCCGCCATTTTATAGTTAAGTATTATGCTGTACAAACCAGAAAATAAGAGCGAAAAAATTGCGTAAAGCTGCTCGCCGAAGATACCAAGCAGTAGTGGAATTGAGAATAGCAGGACGCTTAAGGTTAGAATGAGTAGGTGTCCTATAGCGTACTCCAGCATTGTGTAGGGCACAGAGCGATACACTAGCTTAGAGGCTAATCCGAGTAAAAATGCCAGGATAAAGACGCGATAAACATGAGTTGCCTCATAAAGTACGATTTCAGATTGCCATTTGAGCTGATCTTTCGATTCCAAAAGTTGACTGCTGGATATGAAACTGATTTCAAGTAGATGCGAGGCAAGCACGATCACGGTGAGTAGAATAAAACTAAACTTGAAGGGATTACCAAAGCGGCTTCTCTGCCCATTCAAATATCCAAGAATAGTCTTGAAAGGTCTAAGTAATAATCCAAAAAGCAACTTAAAAAAAGGGGATTCGAGTTCAAGCAGTGCGCTTTGAAGCAAAATGCGTAAGTGTTTAAAGGTCAGTCTTGAGGCTTTTTTCTGTCCACAACCTGAGCAGTACTCGCCAACAAGTTGAGTGTGACAATTTAAACAGTGCGATTGATTGTCAAAATTTGCGTGATCCATAGATGTATTTATTATATTTTTAATATCGATGAATGCTACCTTTTTTTGTCTCTAATAATCAAACAAAATAGGTGTTAAGGCCCACTTTTCCAGTACCCCATCTGAACTTATCGTCGTAAGTACATTACTATCGGAGATGTGTACATCATAAACGGTGCTGCCCAAATTCAGTTGTGCAATTGGCCAACTGACAATTTCTTTTCCCGACGTTAATTCCCATAGCGAAATATATTCCTTGGAAGAGGTGGTTAGCAGAAATTTGTCGTCAGCGACGAATTGCGCACTTCGAAAAAACTTGAAGCGCTGAGGATAGGATAGAGATAACACTGCTTGACCTGTGCGCGTATCAATGAATTTTTGGTCTTGCAGGGCATCTGATACGAACAGCCAGTTTTCATTTTGCGATAATGCCAAACTGGTAATACGATGAGGCAGCTCATAATCTACAGTGACTTCTTTACTAGTTAACTCAAACC
Source organism: Pseudoalteromonas sp. OF5H-5 (assembly GCF_021530695.1). Lineage (NCBI taxonomy): Bacteria > Pseudomonadati > Pseudomonadota > Gammaproteobacteria > Alteromonadales > Pseudoalteromonadaceae > Pseudoalteromonas > Pseudoalteromonas sp. OF5H-5. Next base: position 115,355 of record NZ_JAKGBF010000010.1, on the reverse strand, counting down.
TTTTAGCGTGACCGTCTAAAGAGGCCGAGTAGAGCGAGGTTAAACTCCGGTTAAAAATCAAATGTGTAATGCTACTTTCATGAAGGTTTATTCTGGTGATGCTCTGCTTATCTAAACTTAAAAGTAGTATGCTGCCGTCATTGTAGCCAAGGGCGATAAACTGCTCGTCACTGGACCACAGAGCCTTGGTAACGCGATTGAATGAGTCAAGTTCAGGTAATGGATAACTGACAACTTCGTTTGAGTGTAATTGCCAGATGTTAAGTTGGGTGTCTGAAATACTGATAATACTGCGCTTGCTCGGCGCTATTAAAGCATCGCGAAAAGTAAGTTGGTATTTACTTCCTTCAATTTGTTTAATCAACTGTTGGCTTTGGTTATCCCATACTTGTAGCAAATGATCGTCAATGAGTAATAAGGTTAGCGCCGCGTCATTTGAAAGTTGGGCGAGGCTGACTGGCAACTGAGTCAATTGTATTTGCTCTGTTGGCTCTAGAGTTTGCCTTTTGCTACATCCGGTGAGGATAAGCAAAGCGACTATCATTGCGTAAAAAGCGAGTCTCATTCTATACCTTAAGTTTTAGCCTTTCCCTCTTTCTCAAAGAAAGTTAAACACATCCTAATGACAGTACCAAAAATGGCTTGTGCTGTATTTATATATCGGCGTAAGGTAAAGCTCCATTAATATTAACCTTGGAGTATGGAGTGAAAGGGTTTCTTGGTTTAGTGTTACTTGCTGCAATTTGGGGTGGCTCATTTTTATTTATGAAGGTGGCTGCCGGTGTCCTTGGTCCTGCTGTACTCATTGAATTTCGAGTCTTATTTGGTGCGTTAACGCTCGCCGCGGTTGCTTTAGTATTAAAGCGTAATTTACATTTTTGGCAGTACAAAAAGCACTTTTTAATCCTCGGACTGTTTAACTCAGCGTTACCCTTTATGTTATTCGCTTATGCCGTGCAAACGCTTGATGCTTCCATGCTCTCAATTTTAAATTCAACCGCACCATTTTGGGGGGTGTTAATCAGTGTGTTTTGGTTAAAAGTGCCGACTCAAAAGTCGGTGTGGCTAGGATGTGGATTTGGGATTGCAGGTGTTATCACACTAGTCGGGTTGGATAGCACTGTATTGGACGAGGGTGCATGGTTACCTATTATTGCAACCCTGTGTGCGACTCTGAGCTATGCGGTGGCCTCTCATTACACCAAAACGGCACCAAAAATGAGCGCATTCAATCATGCCCATGGGAACTTATGGGGCTCTGCGCTATTGGTATTGCCTTTTATTTGGTTTATGCCAATGAGAGAAACGCCTGACTCTACGGTGATAAGTGCGGTGGTTGGGCTTGGCATATTATGTACAGGCGTTGCCTATATTCTCTATTTTAAGTTAGTCGAAGATCTCGGCGCGGCGTCTGCTTTATCTGTTACCTTTTTAATTCCTGTGTTTGGGATTTTATGGGGGCATCTCTTTTTACAAGAGCAAATCGGTGCTAACACAATCCTTGGTAGTATTTTAGTTTTGCTTGGAGTCAGTTTAGTAACTGGGTTACAAGAAAAGATATTCCCACCAAAAGCGATGAAGGAGCTGTAGGTGAGAAGTGACAGCCCCTCAACATGGTGCTGTAAAAGCGTTTCTCAGAAACGATAAAAGGGCCTAAAAGGCCCTTTGGTGAAGTATCGTTCAAGTTAGTGTGGTCACTTTAACCCCTTAAAGCAACCAACCAATTGTTTTGCAACTGCGGCTTATCTCAATAAGTTTCTAAGCTAGCGAGAGGAAGAAACCTGCAATTGCTGCACTCATGAGGTTAGCCATAGACCCTGCTAACACTGCTCTGAGCCCTAGGCGAGCGATATCCTTTCTACGACTTGGGGCCATACCACCAAGTCCGCCTAGTAAGATGGCAATCGACGATAAGTTAGCAAATCCACACAAAGCAAATGTGACAATCGCTTGAGTGTGCGTGCTCAACGTATCGCGATAATTCATATAATCTAGGTAGGCAACAAACTCGTTAACTACCAATTTTTGGCCGATAAAACTACCTGCCGTCACGGCTTCCGACCAAGGTACCCCAAGTAGCCAAGCAACAGGGGCAAAGACGTAGCCTAAAATTTCTTGTAGCGTCAGTGTTGGGTAATCAAAAATTCCACCAATACTGCCTAATAAACCGTTTAGTAGTGCAATTAGTGCCACAAACGCAAGTAGCATTGCACCTACGTTCAGTGCTAAGTGCATACCGCTTGATGCACCTGATGCTGCTGCATCAATTACGTTTACTGGTTTATCATCACCACTATCTACATCAGATAGGTTTTCGTGTGGCTTCTCGGTTTCTGGCACAATCATTTTTGCCATTAAGAAACCACCAGGAGCTGCCATAAAACTCGCGGCAATGAGGTATTTAAGTTCAACACCAATCGCCACATAGCCCGCCATAACAGAGCCTGCTACCGTCGCCAAACCGCCCACCATAACTGCAAACAACTCTGATTGCGTCATTTTTGGAATAAACGGTTTTACGATCAAAGGGGCTTCCGTTTGGCCGACAAAAATATTTGCCGTAGCTGAAAGCGACTCTGGTCGTGACGTTTGCAGCAGCTTTTGCAAGCCACCACCTAAAATTTTAATGATCCAGTTCATAATACCAAGGTGATACAACACAGCAACGAGCGCTGAGAAGAACACGATCACTGGTAATACCTGAATCGCAAAGATAAACCCTAGCGAGTCTTGTTTGGCTAATGGCCCGAACAAGAAACCGATACCGTCATTAGCATAGCTAATCACTTTGGCAACCGCGCTAGACATTGAAGCTAATACATTTTTACCCGCTTCAATAAAGAGTACAAAGCCACCAATAAGGACTTGCAGTAAAAATGCAACGCCTACGGTACGCTTATTAATAGCACTGCGATTTGTCGAACACGCAAATGCTACGCCTAGGAGCATCATCATGCCCACTAAGCTCATAATTGTTGTCATGCCAATTTCCCGTTATTCTTGTAGCAAATATTTTATTTTACTTTTAATAATATCAATCGCAACGCGATTCATACCGCCACGGGTCACAACCAAGTCGGCATTATGCTTGGATGGCTCGATAAACTGATAAAACATCGGTCTTACCGTCGCCTGATATTGTTCTACCACAGATGACAGACTTCTTCCTCTGTGCTCTATATCTCTTTGCATGCGACGCAGCAAACAGATATCCAAAGGTGTATCAATGAACACCTTGATATCAAACTCTTCACTTAATGCAGGATCGCTCAGTAGTAATATACCCTCGACGATTAGTATCTTAGCAGGGTTTACTATTCGGGTTTTATCACTACGTGTATGCTGTCCGTAATCGTAGGTAGGAACCTCTACGGATTCACCTAGGCGAAGCTTAGTTAAATGCTCGCGTAACAACTCGTGTTCAAACGCATCAGGATGATCATAATTCGTTTGAGTACGATGCTCTATAGGTAAATGCGATTGATCTTTATAATAGGCGTCCTCTTCGATTACCGCGATAGTGCCTGAGGCAAGCTCATTCACTAGTTCGTTGTAGATCGTTTGACTAAAAAGAGACTTACCAGACGCAGATGCGCCAGCTATGGCTATAATAGTTCGTGTCACTAAAGTTCACACCCAGCAGTTGTTTATGTTGGAAGATCACAATAGCAAAAAAGACACGATTAATCTCTTTTGCCTCGCTTAATGAGCAAATTTAACGGGTTTAGCGGACTCAAAACAGGACTTATGTCCGCTTAAGGGCGACAGAGCCAAATTAGCAAGATCGCAGCTTTTCGTGAATTTTGTGACTATTTTATGACAGCGGACTTATGTCCTGTACGATTTTTTTAACCAAACATAAAGTAACCAACGCTTAAGGTAACCATGTATTTAAGAATAAATAACAGCCTGAGCAGTATAGAGAGGTATCTATGGCAAGAGCAATCATTTTAATGGCGGATAGCCTAGGCATTGGCGCAGCACCGGACGCAGAAAAGTTTGGTGACGTAGGCGCGAATACTCTCGCTCATTTATTACAGGCGTATAAAGAAGAAAAAGGACAAGCGTTAGACTTACCTAATCTTTCTAAACTAGGCCTTATTGCAGCATGTGAAGCTGCAGGTAAAGAAACCTGCGCCGTGGCGCAAACCATAGAGCCAAGTGCTGCTTGGGGATATGCAAAAGAATTATCGAGTGGTAAAGACACGCCGTCTGGCCACTGGGAAATGGCTGGGGTGCCAGTATTGTTTGAGTGGGGTTACTTCCCAAATACTAACCCATGCTTCCCACAAGAATTTATAGATGAGTTGTGCAAACGTGCAGACATCCCTGGTATTTTGGGTAACTGTTACGCGTCGGGCACAACGATTTTAGAACAGCTGGGTGAAGAACACGTACAAAGCGGTAAGCCGATTTGCTACACCTCAGTTGATAGCGTCTTTCAAATAGCCGCTCATGAACAATCGTTCGGACTTGACAAGCTTTATCAAGTATGTGAAATCGCACGGGCACTGCTTGATGAAATGAATATAGGACGAGTGATTGCGCGGCCATTTATAGGCACTTCAAGTGCCGACTTTATTCGTACAGGTAACCGCCGAGACTATTCGGTATTACCGCCTTCGCCGACTGTGCTAGATAAGCTAGCCAATGACGGTGGCGAAGTAATTAGTATTGGTAAAATTGCAGATATTTATGCGCATCAAGGGATCACGCAAAAGCACAAAGCGCCTGGTCTTTTGAATCTGCTAGCAAAGACAAGCGAAGTGATGGACACAGCACCAGACCATAGTCTTATCTTCACCAACTTAGTCGACTTCGATGAAAAGTTTGGTCACCGCAGAAATGCAGTGGGATATGCAGAAGCACTTGCTGAGTTTGACGCATTTTTACCGGAAATTATTGCCAAACTAAAAGCTGATGACTTGCTTTTAGTGACTGCCGACCATGGTTGTGACCCAACCGCAGAAGGCACAGATCATACGCGAGAGTACGTGCCTGTATTGGCGTATACACTGGGTATGAACAATACTCCGTTAGGAGAAAGACAAAGTTTTGCTGACATAGGTCAAACGCTTGCCCAGTGGTTTGATTTAGATGCAACGCAGTACGGTGAAGGCTTTAAGGCCGAGATAAAAGCCTAACTAAAGGAAACAATATGAGCACTCCACACATTAGCGCAAAGCCAGGTGATTTTGCAGAAACGGTATTAATGCCGGGCGATCCACTAAGAGCAAAATACATTGCAGAAAACTTTTTGGAAGATGCTCGTCAGGTAACTGACGTTCGCAACATGTTTGGTTTTACTGGTACTTACAATGGTAAACCAGTTAGCATCATGGGTTCAGGCATGGGTATTCCATCTATGTCAATCTACGCTCGTGAGCTTATTGTGAGCTTTGGTGTTAAGAACCTGATCCGCATCGGTACATGTGGTGGTATTAGTCAAGACATCAAGATCCGCGATGTGATCTTTGCACAAGGCGCAAGCACAGACTCAAATGTGAATCGTGCTCGTGTACGTGGCTATGACTTCGCTGCAATTGCTGATTTTGGTTTATTAGAAAATGGTGTAAACGCTGCTCGCCGTTTAGGTATTGAAGCAAAAGTTGGTAATGTTTTCACTACAGATACTTTCTATCAAGCCGATGGCGAATTTTATAGAGAATTAGACAAGCTAGGCGTAATGGCTGTTGATATGGAAACAGCTGGTTTATACGGTGTAGCGGCTGAATATGGTGCAAAAGCGATGGCACTATTCACAGTAAGTGATCATGTTATTACTGGTGAGGCAACGCCACCAGAAGAACGTCAAAGCACGTTCAATGAAATGGTTAAAATTGCGCTAGAGTCAATTTAATACGATTTGAAAAGTTCCTTGGTAACGTAATCGCAGAGTTTTGGAGACACGCCTAAAACAACGCGAATCACACCCAAAAAAGCCGCTTGAAGCGGCTTTTTTTTTGATCTTGGTCCATCCAAAATTCCCTCGACTAGTTTAAACTACACAAAGGTGGTAGAGTTTTCTAATGATAAGGTATTGGTGTTAGGTGATGACGATTCTTGCTCTGGGCTTTTTTGCGTTGATGGCGAATGCCGAAGTTGACTTAGATGCATTTGAATCTCTGGTTAAGAACGCGCCAGATGAAGCGCTTAAGGTATACCAAAACGCGATTGCTCGGGAGGATCTTCCAGTTCAAGATTTATATCAACTTCATTATCTTGCGATTAGAGCGAGTGCCAGTACATTTAATAATGCCATTTTTATTAAAGCGCTAGATACGCTTAAAGCACCACCCTTTAAGACTTTGGCGGACGAAGACAGGGCGAAGATTCTGACTAATATTGGTGTTGGCTATCGTCGCCGTAACCAGAATGAACAAGCTATTTGGCATTATCGATGTGCAATGAACGCTCCAGCCAGCTTCCAGCATAAGTCTGCACTTAAAGTGAACATCGCGATTGCGTACACGCGCCTTGAACAACCTGCGATTGGCTACAATCTCTTAAAAAGCGTGGATAGAGAAATGTTACCAAGCTTTATGCAAGCAGGGCTGTTAACTGCGCTTGGCAATGCAACATTTGCAATGGGCGAAACCGATGAGGCGCTGAGCTACTTTGTTGATGCGGCGATCCATTACGCAGAAGATGAAAACTATAGAGCTGTGAAGCAGGTATCAATCAATAGTCTTGGGATATACGTACTTAACTCAGACTTCTCCAGCTATCGCAAAGCGCTTGCTAATATTGCAGCAGAACCTGCCCTAATAGAAGATAATCAGCTTTACCTTGGTTGGTTGCGGGAGCTGGTACAACAGCTAGAGCAAAACAAACAAGCCTTAACCGTGTCGACAACAATGAAAGCCTATTCGCTAGGCGCTGCGAATGCAGGATATGCGTCCATGGTGAATGCGCATATTGACAAGTTTAATCTGTCGCTGCCGAAAGTCACTTCACAGGTCATCGTCAGAGATCCGCTTCCTGTTGAATTGGGAAAACACTGGTGCCCGAAACTTTGACAAAGCCAATTTTTTTGCCATGGTTATGTTATCGTTAAATAAATACGGCTTGTGAGTTTTGGAGAAATAATGTCGCAATGGGTAAAAGGAGAAATCGTCGAAATCACACATTGGACGCCCACATTATTTAGTATCAAATTTGAAGCGGATATCGCACCGTTTAAGGCTGGTCAATATACTAAATTGAGTTTGCAACAAGGGGAAAAGCGCATCGCGCGAGCATATTCTTTTGTAAACCCGCCGTCAGAACCAATTCATGAAGTGTTGTTAGTCGAAGTACCCGACGGTAACCTCTCTGTGCCTTTACATCAGCTACAAGTCGGTGATGAGCTCGATGTAACTTACCAAGCAAACGGTTTTTTTACACTAGATGAGCTACCATCTTGCGATACGCTTTGGATGATAAGCACAGGTACAGCGGTTGGCCCATTTTTGTCTATGCTCAGAGAAGGTGATGTGTGGCAGAAGGTTAAGCGGGTGATCCTTATTCATGGTGTACGCCTAAATGCAGATTTGTGTTACCGTGAAGAGCTTGAGCAGTTGCAACAACAAAGAGACGGCTTTACTTATGTGCCGCTCGTCACACGGCAAAAACCAGAGCTCGGTTGTCAGGGCCGTGTCACCGAACTGATAGAAAATAAGCAATTATTAACTCACCTAGGCTATAAGCAGTTTCCTGATAGTAGCCATTTTATGCTCTGTGGTAACCCCGAAATGGTGAAAGAGCTAAGTGCTCAGTTGCAGAGTATGGGATATGAACGCCACAGGCGAGCCAAACCTGGACAGATCACCGTTGAGCAATATTGGTGAACCTATGCAAGTTCGTGTTATTTATCTCTTGTGCTTGTTGCTGCTGGTAACCGCGAACACTGTGTCTGCAGAGCCTAAGGTCATTAGGGTCGTGGACGCAGCAGAAGAAAATGGCACGCCGCAGAACCAATATTTTTTGTCAGTCTTGCGGTTAGCATTGGATAAGTCACGCGAACGTTATGGCGAGTATTGGATAGAGCCGATTGATTTACCAATTAATCAATCACGACAATTTAAGGAATTGCTAAAGCACAATGTCGATGTGTTTTGGACGGTTTCAACAGCCGCTAGAGACACTCAGGCAAAGCCTGTGGCCATTCCCATAGCGTTTGGCAGCTTTGGTATAAGAGTACTGGCTATGAATGTGGCTGACAGCGGCAAGCTTAATGTGCATTTATCGTTATCAGAGCTACAAAAGTTCAACGTTGTTTTAGGGCAGGATTGGCCTGATGTTCATATTTTTGAAAAGGCAGGCTTTACGGTAGAAAAATATGTTGATGGTTTGGCAAGTTATCGAGTGCTTGCAAATAGTGCCGGTAAGATCTTTCCACGAGGTGTCATTGAAGTAGTACCTGAGCTCAAGGCGTTCGATAACAAGCAAGTGACTTATGGCGAAAAGAACCTGTTGCTCTATCCTTCAATGGTGTATTTCTACGTCCGCAAAGAAGATATTAAACTTTATAAACGCCTAGAGTATGGTTTAACACAGGTGCTTGAAGATGGCTCTTTGGCTGCCCTTTTTTACGACAGTACGATGATGACTGAGCTGAAAAAGCACTTTAATTTACAAGGTGCCGCCATCCATCAAATTGAAAATCCGTTGATTATCTCTAAAAAGCAGCTCGACGCGATTTCTCAATTACAAGTCGAGCTGCTAAAACAACTTAACTATTCACCAGCTCGTTAAAGCTTTGGTTGTCTGCAAGACTCGCAAACGCTGGCTCGTGTTGCAGCTCGTTCTTTAAGTTAGGCGCATATTCCAAAGCCATACGGATGTCGGCCATCGCATCTGCGTGCTTGTAAAGCATCGAGTAAGCACATGCTCGTTGCCAATAGGCATAACCATAGTCACTGTCTATTTCTAGCGCTTGATTACACAAAGCAATTGCCGTGTTGGTTTGACCAAGCTCTAATAAAGCATCGGCTTTGTAGGCAATCGCCTCGACATCTTCAGGTTTGCGATTTAGGATCTCATCGTAAATTTCAATTTTAGAATTCATGTCACTCTCAAGATTTGCCCGCATCCACAGAGAGTGTACTTCATTCGTTATGGATATTTTCTTCTGGTTATTGAGGATTTCTTCAGAGCGTTCGCGTAATTTTTCTTCAATAACCTGAAGGCGCTTTTCATATTCATCGGTGATCGTGCCAACGCGCAGGCTAACGATATCTTCTACTTTACTCTTAATATCTCTAAAAGAAGTCCAACCAACAACCACTAAGATGGACGCGGCCGCTGTAATCAAAAAGAGCACATTGTTGATGGTATCTGTGGTGTAGGTAATCGCGCGATCTGCAGTATCTAGCTGAGAGTGACTGATTTTCTTTTCAATATCAGCTCTTAAGCGCATTTGATCTTCTCTAACAGCTCTTAATTCATCAAGAATATAACGCTCAATTAAGGGCCTATACATGGGCTCTTGTAATTGCGACAAAGCCTGTTGTTGTTGGTTTTCTGTCGGCTTTTTTGACGTTGTTTGTTCATTCGCCATGCTAGTAAAACTACAAGCGACGAGTAGGATAAATAGTACTATGCTTTTCATACTGATGTTCTAGAAACTTTATATTTTTAATATGGTGCATGAGTTAAGGTAGAATTGCAAAAAGCGGAGAAGAAATATTGGCTTATGTAATGAAATTAGCGATTTATAGCCTGATTATACTCTCTTTAACGAGTTTGAGTGCCTCTGCAAAAGAGCTACTGGTGGTGACCGAAGAGTGGAAGCCGTACAACTTCACCAATGACAAAGGTGAGGTTGTTGGGAGAGCAACAAAAAAGGTAAGGGAAGTGCTTGCTGCTGCTGAAGTTGACTACGAGATAAAAGTTTACCCTTGGGTACGGGCAATGAAAATTGCCAAAGAGCGCCCAAACACAATGATTTACTCTATTTATCGTACCGCTGAGCGTGAAACTGACTATGAATGGGCATGCCCTTTGATCCGCCCTGTAGGCGTGTATTTCTTCAAGCTTAATACGCGCAAAGATATTCAAGTGGCTTTATTGGAAGATGCTAAGCAATACACTTCTGCAGTAGTAAAAGGCAATATCTATTATGATTTTTTGATTCAACACGGATTTACTCAAGGAGATCATTTGATGGTCGCCGCCGACTCCAAAAGCTTTTACAAACTCTTTTTCAAAGGGCGGATAGATCTTGTAATGTCAACGGAATATATCATGAGTGAAGAACTTAAGGCGGCCGGGCTCAATTATGATGAGGTTGTACCTCTGATAGAAGTAACCAAAGCTACTCAACAGCGTGGCTGTATGGCATTTAGCAAGGATACAGAACCTATGTTAATAGAGAGAATTAGGCGTGCTCTGGCAAAGCACAATCAAGAGTTTGTTGGACCATAATGGGCAATCCTCAGGGAAAGATTGCCCAGAGTGTTAGGGTACTAATCAATGTTAGTAGCTAAGCTCAATTTGACCAACTGCCACGCTGCCTTTATCCCACGTTGTTCTGCACTTGAAATCCAAAACAGCGCTACTTTCGTAGTTATTGTCTAACATTGTGGTGTAGCTAACAAATTGCTCTTCTGCTACGTTTGGATCAGATATATCTGTCCAATAAAAAGCTTTACCAGTTTCAAACTTGAACCATTTATCGATACCGCCATCACTTACTTTACGTATTCTCGAAATCGAACAGAAGGCATTAGTACCAGTTAATCCTTTAGTTGTTCCATGAACGGTTAGCGTAAATTGGCCAATATTGGCATTTAGCGGCACGCTACAGTTGAAGTAACGATCAGTTCTTAAGTAGGCTGGATTGAAAATAAAGTAGCCATTTCCCGTGGCACCCGCTTGTTCGCTGTGTTTTTGTGTTAACGCCTCTAAGTTACCAACCGCATTTGCATGTTTAGTGAAAGCAGCAGCCTCTAGTTTAGTGTCTAAAGCACAGTTATTTGCACCTGAGTACAATTCCACAGTAGCGTATGCTGAGTTCGCAGCGAATAATGAAACGATAATCGCAAGTTTGGTTTTCATACTAATTCCTTGTTTTAGTTAGCGAAGTGGGTACATTAACAGGGAGAGCTGTTCGTGTAAATTAAATGTTTTTTAAATATTAATGAATGTGTTTTTTAGGAGAGTAAGAAGAAAAGCGCACCACATGGTGCGCCTAATCAGTGCCATGGTGAAGGGGAAATTAACTAAAGGTGTTACACCAATCAAACCCTTCATAATGATAAACGAATGAGCAAAATAAAAAGATCATCATTTTTTAAAGTTTTGCAGCTTGTTGCACTACAATCGCGTGGCGCTTTGCTAATCTTTGGTGATCTTTATCGTATCCGCCACCAATCACGGTTGCGACAGGGACACCATGCTTTTGACATAACGTCAGCACCAGTGCATCTCGTTTCGCAATGCCAAGCCATGAGATATCTAATTTACCTAAGTTATCACCTTGCCAAACATCGACACCAGCGTCGTACAGCACGATATCTGGATTTAGGTCAATCAATAATGACTCAAGCGTATGTGCAACAATTTCGAGGTAGTGTGTGTCACTGATCCCTATTTCTAAGCCAATATCTAAATCGCTAGCATGTTTACGGAATGGGAAGTTTTTCTCACAGTGGATTGAGCAGGTATAAACATACGGGTTGTGCTTCAACATGGCAGCGGTGCCGTCACCTTGATGAACATCCAAGTCAAAGATTAAGGCATTGGTGATCTGATTATTGTCGAGCAGATGTGTGGCCGTAAAGGCGAGATCGTTTACCATGCAAAAACCAGAGCCAAAATCATAATGTGCGTGGTGCGTGCCACCGGCTAAATGGCATGCAATACCATGTTTAAGCGCCAGTTCTGCAGTTTTTAGCGTTCCAAGAGGCGCAGTAAAAGTACGTGCCATAAGCTGCTCTGACCAAGGTAGACCTATACGGCGCATCATTTTAGCGTCGAGTTGATTACGCCATAAGTCCCAAATATATTGCTCGCAGTGCACGCTTTCAAGTGGCGATGGGTCGCCGGGTTCAGGGCTATAAACATTGTTGTGAATGAGCCCTAATGCGTCTACTTCTTGGTATAGACGCGCAAATTTACTCATCACGAAGCGGTGCTTTGGGTCAAAATTGAATGAGTAATTAGCGTGATAAACTAGTGGTAAATTTGGGTTGTTCAAAAACGGCTCCAAAAATGGCGATATGGCAGTGTAGCAATATCAATCCCCGAAGCCGAGCGCTTTAGCTTTCAGTGTTGCTTGTGTTCTGTCTCGTACTTGTAGTTTTGCTAGCAAGCAAGAAACCGAGTTACGGATGGTACCTTCCGCTTTATATAATGTGTTGGCGATTTCCTTATTGGAATATCCTTTCGCGATTAGTTTTAAAATATCCTTTTCTCGTGTGGTGAGCTTATCTAAAGTGGGGTCAGGTTTTAGTAGGGTCTCAGCAAGCTCGTCTTGGATGATGAGTTCACCTTGATGGACTTGTCGAACGGCATCAATTAACTCTTCTAAGTCCACGTCTTTAAGAAGGCAGCCTTTAGCACCAAGTTCTAGGGCTAATTTTAGCTTTGCAGTATCGTTGAAGGTAGTGAGGATAATGACTTTAAAGTTTATAGCCAAAGGCAAGAGCTCGGTGAGCACATCGACACCATCTAGCTCAGGCATCCGCATATCTAAAAGTACAATGTCAGCTGTAATTTGGTTTAATTGAACCTGTTGAATGAACTCACTGCCGCTGCCACAACTTCCAGAACAAATAATGTCACCACTCAGCGAAAGCAGTGCTTGCATACCTTGGCGCACAAGCGCCTGATCATCGACTAGGTAAACTGATATTTTAGCCATTTGTCGTCCCAAAATGGATAGTTAATGTTACGCCTTGATGAGTTGACACATCAAGACTGCCGCCGAGTTCTTGGATCCGCTCCTGCATACCAGCCAGACCATTTCCAAATCGAATACTATTTAAGGTAATGCCGTTATCGCTTATTTGTACTTTTAATCCTTGTTGACAATACACTCGTACTTGCATTTTATCCGCCTTGGCGTGCTTCAAGGTATTGGTGATGGCCTCTTGGCAGCATTTTAGAATGCAATTGGCATAACTTAGTTTCTCGAGTAATGGGTGATGTTCATAGTCGAGTTCAATGTTAAGACGAGGGATAGATTCAGTAAGCCTCAGCAAAGCATCATGGAGATCGATATGCTCGTTGCTACGCTTGTCGCTGACTAAATCGCGAATACATTTTAGGGTGTCTTTAGCTTGCAAATAGCAGCTATCTAATAGCTCGGTCAATGGTGCCGCTGCAGTTCGTCTTGCGACATCTAAATTTACAATCAGACTGGTTATTTGATGTCCAACGTCGTCATGTAACTCTCGTGCTAATTGAAGCCGCTCTTGTTTAGCAATACTTTGGCTTAGCAGAGACTGCGTTGCAGATAGCTGACTGTGGGCGAGTTGTAGCGCTTCTTTGGCTTCTTGTTCCTTTTGCATTCTTTTACACACCACGTACGCAAATAACTGAAAACAGGCAAATAACACTGCGTTGAGATATTCAAAGCCATGTCCCCAAAAAAAGTATTGCGACGCAACATACAAGCAAGAGGTAACTAGGATATATCCAAGCGCAAAGCTCAAAGGAACATAAAAAGCAAGGATCCCAACGAGTTTTACATTGTAAATGAGATGAATTGCGGCGGGGGAGGTAAGATTAATTGACTGGATCAAAAGCGCCAATACAAACAGCATCGAATATCTAACCTTGTAGCCATAGTATTTTTCGGATTCATTGATACATAAAAGCACGAGGATCAAAACACCGATATGCTGTACCCAAGGCAGCCATTGTGCTTTTTGCTGAGCATAAACCAAACTTGGTATTGCAACGGCTAACCAAGTGAAAATGGTTGTTACTAACCAAGCCGTCGGATAGCGAAAAAACGCCGACATCTACTTACTCCGCTAAAAACCTGCTCTGCAGGTATTATTCCTTTATTCTCTTGCGAACCTATCCTAGCAGATATTTGTGACTCTGTGATGATGACGAATGTCATAAGTTTTACATTGTAAATCAAAGTGCAATAACGGTTTTTCATCCTTAATAGTGCATTGATTTGTGGCACCACTATTCCTGTTCTATCTTTATGTAACAATCTTTTCATAATTAGGGATACTCAGAATGAAAAGTGTAAAGGCAAAACTTATTTCTGCGGTAACAGCGGGTTTAGTGGTAATGCTCATCGGGGCGATGGTTACTGTTTTGGTGATGAAACGCGTAGCGGAACAGTATGACAACATGATAGACAATGAATTGGCTGCTCGCGAGCAAATAAACATAGTGCTCGATGATTTCAAAACCCAAGTACAAGAGTGGAAAAATGTACTCATTAGAGGAAGAGATCCTGCCCAGCTAAATAAATATTGGTCAAGATTTGAAACCAAAGAAGCTGAGGTACAAAAACAACTCAGTTCAATTGTTTCAGCCTATACATTACCACCTACCCTAGAAAATAAGTTGCGTGAATATCAAAAAGAGCACCTCACCTTAGGACAAAAATATCGTGAAGCGGTGGATCTATTCAAAAGTTCAGGCTTTGATATTAACCTTGCTGATGCTTCTGTGAGTGGAATAGACCGCCAAGCAAGTGTGTACCTACTTGAAATTAATGAGCAAATTAACGCGTTAGTAGACACGAGAACGAGCGAAATTGTCGCAACAAAAAACCAACTTATCTTTTTTAGTACCCTAGGACTCATCGTTGTTGCGCTTGTGACTTTAGGATTACTGACTTGGTATATGCAGCATTTAATCACTCGTCCAATCCGTCGTGCATCTGATGTGGCAAAGGCAATTGCGAGTGGTCGATTAGACAACAAAGTCGTTGTACACAGTGACGATGAAATAGGTAACTTACTGACAAATCTACGGCAAATGCAAACTAGCTTACTTGATGCGACCCAAAAGCTAGAGCTACAAGCAAAAGAAAACTTACGGATCCGTTATGCGCTAAATAACGTGGCCGCGCCCGTGCTTTTATGTGATGACAGTAATCAAGTGATCTACGTAAACGCACAATGTGAGTCTCTATTTGATCGTTACCGCACTGCGCTAAGCGTGCCTACTGAAATTGTTAATCATCCAATTCCCGAAGCTTTACTTCACAGCTCTAAAGCACTACACCAAGCCTCGGGTCAATTAGTACGCCAGTTAGAGTGGGAGTGGTGCGTAGGTGACATAATCATTGCGGCAACCGCCAATCCGGTTTCCGATCAAAATGGTAGGGTGTTAGGTACGGTATTTGAATTTAAGGATTTAAGTCAGACAAGACGTGCGGAGCAACAGGTTGAACAGCTCATTAAATCAGCTTCCGATGGCAAACTAAGTGAACGTCTAAACCTTGAGGGATACGTTGGCTCCATGAAATTAATAGCCAGCGGACTTAACAAACTACTTGATGCTGTTGAGCAACCCATTAGTCAAACAAAACAATATCTTACTTCGCTTTCAAAAGGAGAAATTCCTGAGCAGATTAACGGTGAGTTTAAGGGCGAATTTGCGCAAATACATATGGCCTTACAACGTGCCACGTCTTCGCTTTCGTTACTTATTGAAGATACTTACAGTTTAGTTGCCGCTGCAGGAGAGGGGAGGCTTTCTACTCGGGCGGATGAGGCTAAACACCAAGGTGAATTTCGAAAAATCATTCGTGGTGTTAATGAAACACTTGACGCGGTCTCTAAACCCGTTGCACTTACAAGCGGATATCTAGAAAGTATCGCAAAAGGAGAGTTACCCGCCTTCACGAATGATGGTTATAAAGGAGAATTTGATAGCATCTATCAAAGCCTCTTCGCTTGTGTTGGTGCGATAAAATTGATGCTAATCGATGCCGAAAAGCTTGCTGAAGCGGCCAGTGAGGGAGACTTACAACATAGAGCTGATGCCAGTAAACACCACGGCGCATACGCCAGTATAATCACAGCCATGAATGAAACGCTGGACTCGATAGAAGCGCCGCTTAAGGAGTGCATGAATGTGATGGATGGGCTATCTCAAGGCAATTTAACTCGCCAAGTTGAAAAAAGCTATGCAGGTGATTTTGCGCTGTTGAAACAATCTGTGAATACCAGCGTTGGCAACTTAGCCAATATGATGCAAAAGCTGCTGGCCATGGCGGAATCCATCACTGTCTCGGTACAGCAGATCACCACAGGTATTGAAGAGTTAAGTGAACGGTCCTCTTCTCAAGCCGCATCTATTGAAGAAACACGAGTATCAGTCGGTGAAATCACCGAAACCGTGCACTCAAACGCCAATAATGCGCAATCTGCTAATCAGTTGGCTATAGAAGTTAACCAGCAAGCACAGCAAGGTGGAAAGGTTGTTGAGTCAACGATTGAGGCAATGACCGAGATTAGTAAGAGTGCCAAAGAAATACTCACAGTCATTGAGGTTATTGATTCCATTGCATTTCAAACTAACTTATTAGCACTGAACGCCTCTGTTGAAGCTGCACGAGCGGGAGAAAAAGGAAAAGGTTTTGCGGTCGTAGCCTCAGAAGTAAGAAATTTAGCGCTGCGTAGTGCAAGTGCCTCAAAGGATATCTCTGAGCTGTTGGGAAGCAGTAACATCAAAGTGAAGCAAGGGTCTAAGCTGGCTTCAGAATCCGGTGAGACGCTAAAAACCATTGTGGAAAGTGTATATGGGCTTGCATCGCAAGTGCAAACTATTGCTGAGGCTTGCAATACGCAATCGAGTGGTATTGAGCAAATTAATCTAGCGATTAAACAAATTGATGGTATTACGCAGCAAAACAATACTTTGGTAGAGATGACGAATGCATCGGGGCTGTCGTTGTTGAGTAAAGCCAATGAATTGCGAGAGATGGTTGAGCGGTTTGATATCGGCAAGACTAAAGCGGAGTTGATGAAAGTGGTGAGCTAAAGATCAGCAAAATCTAGCATGTACGGTTGCTGACCTTTATTGTTTTTAGGAACATCACGTGACATGATTGGCGTAATTAGATGGCTTTTTAGCCGCTAACAATGTTAAGGGATAAGGCATAAACCATGGTTACACCAATCATCATTATACTGTTACTTTGCGGCCCGTTATTGTTCGGTGTTATCTATTCAAAGATAAGAGACGTACAGGTAGAGGCAGCAACGCTTGCCTGTTGGGGTCTCGGTATCGCATTTATGTTCTTTTTTATTGGCCATATCGTAAAAGCACAAGGGATGGTAGAAATGTTACCTAGTTGGGTGCCGTATAGGCTTCCTTTGGTGTACTTCACTGGTGTCATCGAACTCGTAGTAGCGATTCTGTTATTTATACCAAAATACCAATTACCTGCAGCAAAAGCGGCAATTGCCATTTTTATGCTGTTTTTTCCCGCAAATGTGTATGCCGCGCTCAACAGCGTTGGCCTAGGAGGACATCAGTGGGGACCAGTTTATTTGCTAATTAGAGCACCACTGCAAATCATATTGATTGCTTGGGCATATTTTATGTGTGTAAAACCGCTATCAATGCCTGTGGCTGAAATTAAATAAAGCTCAGCTCAAGCAGAACACATAAACAGAAAGGGGTGTGAGATTTACCCGCTTCCCTTTCTGCATTTCGCGACTAGACTATTGGTCGTTTGCTTTTTCATTCTCTAAGCAAGGTATACCAGCCAAATGATCAGCCAAAATTTGTGCTATTTTGTCGGTTAGCCAGCTCGGACCTTCGTCAGTCATGTCATTGTGTTTTGCGGTCGCTATCGTGACAACACAATCCTGATATTTGTGCTTTTCAGTACGACTTGGCAACACCCCTTTGTCCGCTGGAAAGTCACTTGCACGTATCGACAATACCTTTACATCAAGGCTTCTCGGTAATGGCACTCTGCGATGATCTAGCGTAATGATTTGGTTTACAAATTTAGCCCCGTGATTGATTAACCATGCTGAAATGTCGCCGCCATTAGAATGGCCAATTAAGAGGATATGCTCAAAATCAAAGGTGGTGAATTTTGGCTTAAAGTAATCGTGAATAAACACCAGCGTATCAGCGCCCCGTTGCCAGTTTTCTGCGCGTGTTTCGTATAAGTTCCCCTCGACGGAAAGAGGAGGATCAGTTGCAAGCTCATGGCCTACAGTAATAACCAAATATCCAGCTCGGTTTAGCGTCTTGACCAAAAATTGATAGTCAGTATGTGAGACACCATAGCCGGCGCTTAGCAGTGCAACAGGACAAGGTGCCGCTTTTGAACAGTGATTGATGTCGGTTGGCAAATGAGTTTCTACTGGAATTGCTCTATCACGAGCTGGATCAATTACAGTTTCAGCGGCCAAAACGAATGGCAGACATAATAATAATAAAAGTGGGCGTAACATATTTATCCTAAAAAATAGTGGCGCTCGGCAAAAGCCAAAAGCGCCACAACTGGTTGGAGTCTTTTACAGATTATTCAAAAATTGATTGACTGAAGCTAGCTCTCTTTGCTTTTGCATGATGCAGGTATTTGTTGCCAGTTCCAGCTGCTTAAGTGATTTACTTAAACCTTCTACTTCTTTTTGCATCGGTTCAAAAAACTGCTGAGCTTGTTTTAATGCATCCGCGTCACAATACGTAAATAGGTAAAAAGGTAGCTGTGGCTTTGCAAAAGGAGGGAAGCGCTCCTTTAAGCGCTCAAAGTGCTGATAAAACCACTTTTGATAAAGCGCTTTTCGCTCATCGCCTTTACCATTCCCGCTTAATATGTAATTAAAGTCGGAGGCCGTTACATGCTCGCTTAGCGCATAATCTAGTACTTGTTGTTGCAATTCTTGTGGACCAAAATAACCCATTGCAAGCAATAGATTAGTACGTTGAGTTGGGTTATTGGTGGTTTCAAAGACTTTTTTGTATGACTTCAACAGCTCAGCATCACCGTAGTAAGCGGCAATTTGCAGGAAGCTTCTAGCCAAGTAGGGGTCGACTTTATCAGGTGACGTTAAATATAAACTCGCTTGCTTTTTTGCATGCTTAATAATGGTTTGATGCTTTGTCTCGAAAGCCAGTGCTCTAACCAATGCTGCACGTATTTCCGATGTGGCAGCTGGTTCATTTGCATTTGCCTCAAGTCCATATCGAGAAAACGCAGGCTCAACATAAGTGGTATAAAGTTTCTCCCAAAGTAACTTATTTGAATCGTCTTCATACTGTTTATGTTGTGATAGTAATTGAGTAAGAGCGGCCTTTGCTACTTTGGGATGAGTGTCGTTAATAAACTCACTGAGCGTTAACATCAACGCATTGGCGTTTATTTTTCCAGACTCCATTAGCGCGTCAACATTGCTTAGTAAGTCTAATCTCTCCCGCTCGTTTAGCTTGTTTGGGGCATGTGATATTAGGCTTGCGAGTTGAGACTCAGAAAGATCCCAGCGATAATAACCTGTCGCGTTGTCGTTTGGTAAGATCCACTCAGGCTCAAAGTCTAATTTAATCTGTTGCGCCTTGGAGTCTAGAAGTATTGTCTTAGTGGCTGTTTTGTCACCTCTACCATAGCGCAGTGTGATGGGGATATGCCAAGTTTGTGCTGCTGCTTCTTGTCCTTTTATTACAAAACGTTGTTGCGACACGGTGGCATTCTGGCCATCTAACTTAATCGTCAAAAGTGGAAATGAAGCTTGTGATACAAATGAGTCTAGCACTGTCGCTACATCTTTATTAGATACTTTACCCAGCTCATTCCATAGATCTTTGGCTTCTGCATTCTTATAAGCAAATTTACGGATATAATTGCGCATGCCTTGCTTAAATACCTCTTCCCCAAGCCACTGCTCAACCATGTAAAGTACCGCGCTACCTTTGCTGTACGCAAGACCCAAGCCGTCTGTTACATCAGACTCTGTAATAACCGGTTTACGGATCGGTGAGGTAGTTGCTTGAGCATCATAGGGCATTGCATTGTGTTGAGATAGGGATAAATTTGTTTCTAGTTCAGGAAATAGCTGCTGGGTGATCTTTGCAGCCATCCAAGTGGCAAACGCCTCGTTTAACCACAGGTCATTCCACCATTTCATCGTAACTAGGTTGCCATACCATTGGTGTGCAAGTTCGTGAGCGATAACATTCACATGTGAGGTTTGAGCTTGTTGTGTTGACGTTGCAGGGTCAATAAGTAGTATATCCTCACGATAAGTCACCAGGCCTGCATTCTCCATTGCGCCGAACGGAAATTCAGGGACTGCAACTTGGTCTAGTTTTTTATAGACATAGGGTAAGTCAAAATAGTCTTCAAGTGCTTTGAGTATCTTTGGCGTGTTTTCGATGGAATAAGCGGCAAGATTTGATTTCTTTTGTGGGGTAATAATGTTACCTGGAACCGACATCCCCTTAACATCAAGTACTTCGAATGGACCAACGGATAAGGCGACTAAGTAAGAAGGAAGAGGCGGCGTCTTGTCGAAGTAATGGGTGGTCATACCATTCGACTTTTTGGTCTCTAAAACAGGCGTGTTGGCGAATACTTTTTGATCGTCAGGGGCTGTAATAGTGAGCTGAAATGGGATTTTATACTCAGGCTCATCAAATGTAGGCATTGCTCTTCTTGCATCACTCATCTGAAACTGTGTAAATAAGTAAGGCACGCCGTTATCTATGGTTTTGTAGAGACCGACGCTATTACGGTTGAAGGGGGCGGTATAGTCGATAGTAAGCGTGTAGCGACCGGGTTGCAGTGTTTTTTCGCAACTCAATCTCACTTTACCGGTTTCGAGCATTTTATCTCTGAGCTCACACGACGTTTTTCCGACTAGTTCAGCGGTATCTATCGCATAGTCTAATCCGTTGAGCTCAATAAATTGGGTGGCTTTGAGCACCTCAAGTTTTATAGTCGTGTGTCCTGAAAAACGCTCTTTAGAAGGGTCTAAGTTAAATGTGACCGCTTGCTCTATAGGTTTAGCCACGGTGGCTAGACGATGAAGTTCAGCATTTGATTGGGCCTGAGCTGAAGCGCTGATAGACAGCAAAATAGCACTGCATATTAAAGACCTAGATAGCATAAAAATCCTTTATTCATTTTGTTATTGTTGATTTATCTTGCGAATCAATGCTCTGTATGTTGTCACTTGGTGTGATAAAAGCATAGATAGTTAGCGCAATGTTCCTTTTACTTTAACAAAACTTGTTGCAAAAAGAGTGGGGGTAAAGGTTTACTATCGGGCTAATATTTTAAATATTAAGTAATATCAATAAATTGAAGAGGTGGATTAGCCGACTTTTTGTGTAACAAAAATTGTAACAGACTCCACCGTACTTAATTAACCTGAGGTTTGGATAAGGAATGTTCCCACATATTGAAACTACTTATGTTTCACTATGTGTTCTAACTTCAGATAGGCCCCGATTATAGTTAACCAGTGTAATAACTGTGACTTTGGCTTTGGTTTACAATAATTCATTGTTGCTCCTGTCGTAGTAGTGAATAAACTGCGTTTAGGTTAAGTAATTTATGACTGTATCTTGGGTCAAAATATGGCAGGATACCAACGATAGTTAATTACAATTAATATAAGTTGAGCTTATGGATAAGAGGTTAAGGCACTTAAGTGCACTACGCTGTTTTGAGAGTGCAGCTCGGCTCCAAAGTTACACTCAAGCTGCATTCGAATTGAACATTACGCAAGCGGCAGTAAGCCAACAAATGCGGCAATTAGAAAATGCACTTGCAGTTAAGCTTTTTGTAAGAAAAGGCCGCAATATGCACTTAACTGAAGCCGGCGAAGTGTTGTTAATGTCTACTCAAAGTGCGTTTAAGCGCATTATTGGGGGATTGAACCAAATTCAAACACAAGAATTGGCTGGTAGCTTGACTATCACGTCAACCCAGTCTTTTTGCTCTTTATGGTTAATGCCTAACCTGTGCTCGTTTTACGAGTCTCATGACGACATCCAAATTCGCGTGCTTGGCTCTAATCGCTTTGAAGATATTCGTTTAAATCATATTGATATCGCGATCCGGTTTTCTACCAAGCGAGAGTTAGCCTGCCCCGCCGGACTTGAGCAGTTATATCTTGGGGAAGATAGTAACTACCCTGTTTGTTCACCAAGCTACAAAGAATCGCTGCAAATTAAGTCTCCGAATGATTTAGCAAGGTGCAATCTTATTCACCACGACGATGATAAAGTAAGCTGGGAGCAATGGTTTGAGTCTCAGGGGATATGCGGTTCAAGTATTTGTGCCAAAGGCCCACACACTCGAGTCTCTTCTAATGACATGGCATTGAGTGCAGCGCTTAAAGGCCAAGGTGTTGCAATCGTCTCCAAAGAGCTATTTTTAGACTTTCAACAAGCTGGCCTTATTGTGCAGCTTTTTGATACCCCTCACCCTGTGGTATGGCAACGCTATGTGTTATTTGATCCCTATTCACCAAAAAGAGCTCGGCTCCAAGTATTTATTGATTGGCTTATCAATCACTTGCCATAAGGCCTCGTTATGGCTCATTTATTGAGCCACTTTCGTATTATTTCATGAATGCGGAAGTAAATGTGAACTTGAAATAAATATTAAACTAAAATTTAACATTGCCGGATTAGACTCCGTTCCCGCAAGGAAAACTAGCAAGGATGCCAACATTCAAATACCGAGGAAACGATGAAAACTTATACTCTCACGCCAGCCGTGTTGATGCTCATGAGCAGCGTCGCCAGTGCAGAACCTGAAGTTCACTACGAGTCTTGTAAATCCACCTTTAACTATCTAGCCGCACAGTATCAAGGGACAACGGATAAAAATAATTCAGGTTCGCAGTGGTGCTATTTAAAACAAAACATCGAAGGCGCAACATGGGGTCATGTCAGAACAGAAACCATCCCAGAATTCAAAACGGTAACCGGAAAAGCATGTAAAACGCCATCTGAGTATCAAGGTGAAAAGTTTTATGGCTGTACAACCCGAAATCACACCGCACCTTGGTGTTATGTCGAAGAGGGCGGTTGGGAAGAATGTCAACCAGAAGCGCCGCCAACGCTTTTAGCTCACACTCAACCCCTACAAAGTAAACGATTAGATAGAGTTGCGTTAGGTTCATGTTTCAAAACCAAAGGAGATATGCCAGAAGCGCTCGCTAAGTTAATTGGCCAACAACCGGATCTGTTTCTTTGGTTAGGGGACAATATCTACGCAGATACCACTGATATGGCGGTGATGCGCCAGAAGTATGATGATAAAAAGAATAATAGTGAATATCGCAAGTTTTTAGAGGCTAAGATCCCTGTGATGGCGACTTGGGATGACCATGATTTTGGTTGGAACAATGAAGGCAAACATTATCCAGAGAGAGTAAACGCACAAAAAGAATATTTGCGTCACTTTGATGTCGATAAAACAGATCCAAGACTAAATGGTCAAGCTGGTATTTATGAAGCAAAAATGTTGGGGAGCTCGGGCGAAACCACGCATGTGATCACATTAGATGCCCGTTACTTCCGCTCTCCAACCTTCTCAAGTTACGGAACGTGTGAGCGGGAAAGTAGCACTATATTGGGAGAGGCGCAGTGGCAATGGCTTGAGCAAGAGTTACAAAAGCCATCAGAAATCAAGCTCATTGCAAGCGGCATTCAAGTACTGCCTCCGCTGCATCAAGGCAGAAGTAAAACTAACTACTGTGCTTATGGAGACGGCAAAACATTTAATGCTGCCATCGCGTCATTAGAAGAAACAAATATGTCTGGTACTAGTTATGAGTCTTGGGCTGAAATGCCAGCGCAAAGGGAACGTTTGCTTAGGTTAGTACAGAAATCAGTGAACGAAGGTAAGACTAAAGCCGTTGTGTTTTTGTCTGGCGATCAACATTGGGGAGAGCTTTTACAAAAGACTATTCCCGCAAGCAGCACATATGGTCAAGCAGTTAACGTCTACGAAGTGACGGCATCGGGTTTTGGTCAAAACTGGCCTTATCATATTGAAAATCCATTAAGATTACCTATTTACGCAGACGACAAAGGGGATGGCAATTTTGCCAAAGCATGTCAGCTACCGTTCAAATATGCAGGCATTACCTATCAAGGTTGTATCACGCGAGACAATGATAAGCCTTGGTGTTATACCCAAGTGGATGATAACCAAAAAGGCATTGAAGGCGAATGGGGCAACTGTGCGCCAGCTGGTGCTAATATCCCAACTGGACGAGTTGGCGTAGTTAGCAAAGATATCGCAAAGTTGACAACATCTAACCGCCATTTGATTAATAAATCGGGAAGTAACTACGGCTTGATAGACATTGATTGGCAAAATCGTGAGCTGAAAATGTCTATTGAAACGGCAAACGAGGAAGCGGTTTCCACTATCATTAAATTTTGATATGTTCATATTAGCTGGGCGCTCGCTCAGCTAATATGGGGCTTACATAGTAACTCTTTGTAAATTATCGAAATAAATTGTATACTGCGTGCAATCTCTGAATAAATCAGTTAGACTTCATTATGGATTGTAGGTCACGCAAATTAAAAGGACATTAATTTGAAATTTATCATTTCTCTTTTACCCGCACTTTTTTTAACTAAATTAGTCTTTTACATCACTGATTTTGAATATTTACTTTTTGAAGAGCCTTTCGATTTTGGCAAATTGCTAATTGATATCAGTGTGTTCGGATTCTTCTATTTTACTTCAGTTATCGTTTACGAATACTTTTTTGGTGAAAAGCTAGAGCTCAAACGTCAAGTGACGAGCAAGCGGACTAAAGGTTCAATGTAAACTTATTGGGAACTGGATGGCTTTTTATAAGGCTCAAGTAAGCGAAATACCATAAAGCCCACCGCGCTTAATACAATTGCGATTTCATATCGCTGATATGCACTAGAGATCCCTATTGCCCCGGTTAACCAGATACCTGCAGCGGTTGCTGTGCCATGTGTGGAATTATCGTTTTTCACAATTGAACCGCCACCAATAAAACCAATTCCAGTAATGACACCGTACATGACTCTCGCTTGTGCTTCATGTGACTCAAATACATCCATACTTGTTAAAATAAAAGCACAACAGGAAATAGCGACTAATGGGAATGTTCTAAGCCCCGCGCTATCAGAGCGACTCTCTCTATTAATAGCTAAAGGTAATGTAAGTAAAAACGCAAAAACAATTTGGTAAAAGTGATACCAAATGAGTGCTAAATCAAGATTAATCCAATCTGGCATTTTTTATCTCCTATACTGTTATTGGGTTAATGCAAAAGGCATTCCTTTGAGTTGGCATAACCCATGCAGGATGAAAGCGTCTATAACTTTTAGGAGAGAACAATGGATTTATTGAGGATCATCATTGCAATTCTGCTTCCACCACTTGGTGTATTTTTACAAGTCGGTCTTGGCGGGGCTTTTTGGTTAAATATTTTGCTGACATTGTTGGGTTATATACCAGGAATTGTGCATGCAGTGTGGGTGATCGCCCGTCGGTAAAAAGCGGACAACAAGTAACAATAACACGGTAATCTTTGCAGGGTATTATCCTGCAAAGATCTCCAGCACAATTGGCATTACTGAAAGCACAAGTAATGCAGCCATCACAAAATTAAACCATCTACGACTTTGCTCATTTTTTAATACATGTTTCAGCGACGAACCAAACACTAACCAGATCCCAACACAAGGAAATGACACCAACAGAAAGACAATGGTGATCATCAAGTTTTGACTCATAAAATCTGCGTCAGCGGAGGTATAAGTTGAAATAGCACCTATTGCCACAATCCATGCTTTTGCGTTTACCCACTGAAATAGCGCGCCTTTTAAAAACGAAAAAGGTTGAGGGGTTGAGTCTGCATCAGTCGTGGGTGAAGACATCGCGACAAGGTAGGCAAGATATAAAAGGTAAATGACGCCAATGCACTTTAAAATAAAGTGCAAACTAGGAAATAGCTCAAAAAGCTGCGCAAAACCCAAGCCGACCAGCAACAGCATGATCGAAAAGCCCACACAAATACCGCTTAACAGGGGGATGCTTCTCTGTAAGCCAAAATTAACGCCAGACGTCATTACCATAATATTGTTTGGCCCGGGCGTTACGGAAGACGCAATAGCAAATAAAGTGATAGCAACCAAATAGTCCATTAAGTAGTCCTTTTTATATAGCCGGAGTGTTACATCAAGGCATTTGTTATTTAACCTGAGGTTTGGATAAGGAATGTTCCAACTCATTGTTGCTAAAGCACAACTTAGTTTTTTCCTTGTCTAGCCAGCAAGTTTTAGGGAAAACAAGGCGAATTTACGCACCAATAGCTGGCTATTGGAAGTGAATTCAACGCAGTTAGCGCTAAAACTGGCTGCTAGAAAGGCATTAATTATCCGCAGCTCAGGTTATTTAGAGAGTGTCTTTTGTCTGGTAATGCCAAGTGGATTTCATACTTCACTATTGGGTTTGCGCGCAAAATAGTCAATAGGTGATTAGTCGAGGTGTTGTTTTTAGTTTTGTTATAAGATAACATATTTAAAGTTATGGTATAACATAAATAAAAATAGGATCTCTCTCATGGTATTAAAAGGTAAACTTTTGGCAGTTGCCATTTCCGCAATTCTTCTTTCTGCATGTGGTGGTACTGAGCACACAATTGTAAAAGTAGACCCGCCAGCACAAGATAATGGCAATGATGACGATGATCATGATCATGATCATGGAGATGCGATCACAGACGCAAATGGTCGCCTGTTAGTCACTAGCGCAGAAAGTAACGTTGTGAATGTGTACTCAACGGCGGATAAATCACTTATCGACTCGATTGGCGTTACACACTATCCAAAATATGTATATAGCTCTGAAAATCACCGCTTTGCTGTCTTGGTACAACGTGACCAAGGTTTAGTGGAGTTTATTGACGGTGGTTTATATGAAGAGGAGCATGGCGACCATCACCATACTCACGAAGAGTCGCCTGCACTTGCTTCGTTCCATTTAGAATCAGTGAAGCCAACACACGTGACTGTCGGTGAGTCTGGTATTGCTGTGTTCTCAGATGGCGACAAAGACAGCCAACAAAATGCCAGTGCCGCGATGTTTAGTGAAGCGCATATTAGCGGCGAGCAAAGCGAAGTCGCTGCATTACATTACGACACTTACATGCACGGTGCGGCGCAAGCTCGAGGCGAATTTCTAATTAGCACGATCAGAGACCCTCAAACCGAAACTTCTCTACCCTCGCAAATTGGTTTGTATCATGCGCATGGTGACCATTTTCATCAAGAGCAGGTATTTAACGTAAGCTGTCCAGCACTTCACGGCAGCGCACAAAATGAAGAAGCTGTGGCATTTGGTTGTGGTGATGGTGTTGCGGTTATCACTCAGCAAGGCGAAAGCTTTAGTGCAGTAAAACTAGCTAATCCAGATTACTTTGCTGACGGGCAGCGAATTGGCACCCTCAAAGGCCACCATGATGCAGAGCAATTTATCGCATCAGCAGGTAATGATGTGCTGATGGTTGACCCAGAGCACGGCCATATCGAGAAGCTTGAATGGCAAGTAAGTGATAACTATCGCATTGCGAGTTTTGGATTTAGCTTTGCGGGTGAGCATGTTGTGGTGATGGATACCGCAGGTAAACTCAGCATTTTTGCCGGTCATGAGCATGATGGTGAACACCATTTTGAAGCTGCAGGTGAAGTACAAGTAAGTGATGCTGATTTAACTACGATGCCAGAAGGTCACGGCTTCCAAATTACATTTTCTCATTCAGAGCAAGCAGTATATGTGAGCGACCCAATCGCAAAACAAATTAAAAAGTTTGATTTAGAAGAAGCCAAACTGGTAGACACACTTGAGCTAGATTACGTACCAGAAAAACTAGTATGGCTTGGTATTACTGCAGAGGAATCTCACGACCATTAGGCCTTAACCTCATGTAGTCCCTGACAATTTTTAACACTGTAGATAGTGGCTTTGCCACCTTAGTTAAGCTAAGGTGGCTTTTTTTAAGGAAAAAATATGATAATTAGACCAGCCACCATCAACGACTTAACTAACCTGAGGTTTGGATAAGGAATGTTCCAACTCATTGTTGCTAAAGCACAACTTAGTTTTTTCCTTGTCTAGCCAGAGAGTTTTAGGGAAAACAAGGCGAATTTACGCACCAATAGCTGGCTATTGGAAGTGAATTCAACGCAGTTAGCGCTAAAACTGGCTGCTAGAAAGGCATTAATTATCCGCAGCTCAGGTTAACTACACTTCTAGGTTTAGAACAGCAAGTGATCGAAGCTGAGCGTCCGTATAACCCAACAATCAAATCACAAGACGCCAAATACTACGATTTTGAAAAATTACTCACTTGTTCGAATACGTTAGTGGTTGTTGGTGAAGTATCAGAGCAAATAGTGGCAACAGGGTATGTGCAGATAAGAGCATCTAAACAGCAGTTACAGCACACGCAGCATGGTTATCTTGGGTTTATGTATATAGCACCTGAGCATCGTGGTAAAGGTTTGAATCAAGCGATCATGGAGCACTTAATCGCTTGGTGTAAAACCCAAAACGTCAACGACTTCTACCTTGATGTATACAGTAGTAATGCCGCAGCAATTCGCGCTTATGAAAAAGCGGGATTTACACCTTGCCTGCTTGAAATGAAGCTACACCTCTAGATTAACCAAAGTTTACAGCCAACCTTTGTGTTTAAAGAATAAATAAGGAGCAAAACCAGAGAGCAGCATAATAGCAATGGCAAAAGGATAGCCCCATGCCCAGTTTAGCTCTGGCATATTATTAAAATTCATTCCATACACACTGGCAACCACAGTGGGTGGCAAAAATACGACAGAGGCAATGGAAAAGGTTTTAATAATTTGGTTCTGTTCGATATTGATAAAACCCTGCGTAGAGTCCATCAAAAAATTCACTTTATCGAAGAGAAAGGCGCAGTGCGACATTAGCGTTTCGATATCTCGTGTGACTTCCCGTAGCGTTTCTCGCTCCTCAGATTGCACCCCCACATGACGCATTAAAAACGAGATATTGCGCTGCGTATCCATCAAACATAAGCGCACTTTACCGTTGGCATCTTCTAGCCTTGAAATACGACTAACAGCTTCTTCTAGATCTGAGTCTTCTTCCTCAAGCACATAGGCACTGAGCTTTTCAAGCTGGTGGTGCATATCCTCAAGCATGTCCGCATGGTTTTCGACTTTTTGGTCGAACAAAGTCACTAACAGCTGTTTTGGGTTATCGCACGCCACTTGCCCTTTACGCGCACGCAGTCGCAGCAACCTAAAATCTGCAAGCTCGTCATCACGAATGGTTAATAAGCAGTTTTTTTGTAATAAGCAGGCCACGGTCACCGTATTAAAACGCCCGTCATTGGGAGACATAAATAAAGCGTGTACATGCAGACCTTCGCTGTCGATAAAACAGCGCGAAGAGGCCTCAATTTCCTCTACATCATCCGCACCAGGAAGGGTAATATTTAGCGTGTTTGCCAGAGCAACTCGCTCCTCCTCAGTGGGATTAATAGTATCTATCCAATGGGCGTTTTTGATTGCTATTTCAATCGGGGTGCCGGCGCTTGGTTCCATTTCGGAAATTACACCGTGTTCAATCGAAAAAAACCTCAGCATCTCATTACTCTACACGACGACTCTTTGGCAAAGTATAAGAGTGAATGTATTAATCAACAATGACAATCCAGGGATTATCCGCAGATTATTCAGCTTGATAGGTGTAGATATTACGCGCCGCAACCGAGTTATTCATAATTGTTGTGTAATTAGCAACCAATTTAAAGCCATGGCGCTGAAATAAATGATTCACTGCTAAGGCATCTACTCGACAACGAGTGTGGATAGGTTGGCGAGTAGCGGCTAAGGTGTCTTGTAGTAATTGCTTGCCAATTCCTTTGCCGCGAATATTCGCATCAACCATAAAGTTCGAAATGTATAGGCCTGACGTAAGATCAAAGCGCGCTTTATCTTTAAAATGCGCGATTGGCACTAGCGACAAACTGCCTATAAGTTGCTTTGTTGAGTCATCAAAAATAACACGTACTTCGCCTTCTTCGATTTCCTTTTCCATAAGCAAGCGAATGGCTGCTTGGTCTATTTCTTCATTACGTGGCGGCGCTGAAAAGGTCGCGATGTATAGCTCAGTAAGCTGCTCAACAATATCGCGGGTTGGGGTAGAGATTATTTCAATCATGTAGATACGCTCCGTGTTTTTGGATCAGCTTGATAACTTTCAAGTAAGTGCTCAATATTACGTTTAAACAACTCGCTGGCATGTTCTGTTAGTACCGTATTTTTCGCTATCGCATGGCCTAGATACAAGTTGTATAGCTCGTACGCCGCGCACTGCGCATCAAGCTCAGGATGAAAAATACCGCTTTCTATCCCTTGCACAATTTTATGCTTAATATAGCTAAATAATCGGTTATGTTGCTCGGTAACTTTGGTATGAATCGGGCTGTCTGTATGGCAATTAAATTCAACCAACGCTTTGATAAATGGGCAAGTTGAATGTGGCTCATTAAATAGTTCACGAGTCCAGTCTGCCCAAATAGAAAAGAGCATTTTGAGTTGCACTAGGGGATCTTGGTGCCGTGCCGGTGCGACGACATGCAGCATAAATTGATCTTCACAGTAATCGAGGATCGCCAACTGCATATCTTCTTTACTGTCAAAATGCGAGATAAGCCCGCTGCGAGACAAGCCACAAAGCTTTGCCATAGAACCAATAGTGACTTCTATTAAGCCATATTGGCTACTAAAGCGCATACCTTGCTCTAAAATGGTTTGTCTCGTTCTCTCGCCTTTATTCATCACTTATGCAGTTATTTTTTGAGTAATACGTTGAATAACGCCAGTATCGCCTAAAATGCGGCGATGTCCAAGGCCTGAGGTTTGGATTAAACGCTCAGGAGTGGCAGCGATAAGCGACTCTACGTGTTCAAATGGCGCAAATCGGTCCTCGGTATCGTGAATAAATGTCGGCTTAAACTTAAGTACACCGTCGTGGAATTTATCTCGGATCAAATGCCAATGCGTGCCATATCTTGTGGTGATAGCGCCTAACACTTGGTGCAGCATTTTTTCAGAAATACCCGCTCGCGCAACGCGCTCAAACATCAGCTCAAAAAACTGCACGGGAGTTGCAACATTTATAACCACACGATTTTCTAGGCGATAATCCGGTAAGTTCATCAGCGCCACAGCGCCCATAGAATGCCCCACCAAAGCCACGATATCATGGCGATCGGCTTCTAGCTTCTCAATCAGGGTATCCAGTGCTTCAACAAAAGCCAGCAAATGGGCTTGCTTACCATGAGATTGTCCATGACCAACATGATCAATCGCCACAACGCAAAATCCCGCTGCTACGAGTTCAGGGATCAAAGTATCAAAGCAACTGCTGTTATCGGCCCAACCATGACTTAACACAACGGTCTTCGGACCAAGGCCAAACACGTTTACATGAACGCGACCTAGCGAGGTAAGAATATTGAACTCACCATTGGGTTTTTTATTTTTAAACTGATACTGACGCTTACCATGCGGACTCATCAGTAGTACCTGACCTAACCTCGAAGTAATAGGTGGCGCAAGCGTGCACATAAGCCCTGTGACACCCCGACTTATCTTGGTAATAAGTGAGCCGTCTTTGTCGTTAAAGTAGCTGAATTTCATCCTGACCTCTAAAAAAGAACACTTGTACTTTTATTAAAATAGAACAACTGTACTTTTTTGTAAAGCATAACAATCACCTTTTAATATTGCAGCTGGTTTACTCTGCGATACACCTCCATGTAGGAGCTGGTTCACCCAGCGACACACCCCGCGTAGGAGCTGGTTTACCCAGCGATACACCTCCGCGTAGGAGCAAGTTTACCCAACGATACACCTCCGCGTAGGAGCTGGTTCACCCAGCGATACACCCCGCGTAGGAGCTGTTTTACCCAGCGATACACCTCCGCGTAGGAGCTGGTTTACCCAGCGATACACCCCGCGTAGGAGCTGGTTTACCCAGCGATCTTTACCAAGCACCAACCGCTGCACAAAGCACCTTATACGGACTCCACACCACCGCGTAGGAGCTGGTTTACCCAGCGATCTTTGAGGCACCAACCGCTACACAAAGCACCTTATACTGACTCCACACCACCTCGTAGGAGCTGGTTTACCCAGCGATCTTTATTACCCACAGAATTTACTTGTAACGACATAATTAAGTAGATATGTTCAAAACATAATAACAATTGATGGTTAAATGTAACTAAGGAAGGGTTGTGGATAGTTCAGACCAATCAAAATGGAACAAATATATCGCTCACCCAGATACTCAACTCGGTAATCATCAAAGCGTTTTGGAGCATTTACTTGGGGTAAGTGCACTAACAGCCAAATTGGCCACAAAGATTGGCTTTGCTGAACAAGGCCGGTTAATTGGTTTGCTGCATGATTTTGGTAAATACAGCACTGAGTTTCAAGAGTACATGCGACTGATTATTAAAGAAAACTCCCCAGATTATAATCCTGACAATGACGAAGGTAGCAGTAAAAGCTTAAAAGGCAAAATTGACCATTCAAGTGCTGGTGCACAGTGGGTATTTAATATGCTTTGTCCTTCCTTAGGGAAATTACAGCAACAAAACCCGAATTTAGTGCAATACGGGTTTGCAGTTGTCCAAGCTCTATGCATGTGTATCGCGTCGCATCATAGTGGGCTCATTGATAGTTTGTCAGAATCTGAGAATGTTTTTGCAAACAGAATAAAAAAGTCAGATGAACTTACCCATCAAAATGAATGTATTAAAAATGCTGATCCAGAGTTGCTCTTGCAAGCGCAATCTCTCGCGAGCTTTGAGTTTATTTTAGAAAGCAGCCAACATCTCAAAGGCATGTTCGATAAGTTCGCGCTATCAGCAATTGAGCATGATTATTACCTTGGTATGTTTACCAAAATGTTGTTTAGTTGCCTCATTGATGCAGATCGAATTGACAGTGCAGACTTTGAACAACCTAGCAACAAAATAGAGCGTTTTAATCAACCAGATTGGGCGTTTGCTTGCGATAAAATCGAAACATATATCGCTGAACTTAAGCGAGAGAATCCAATCGATCATATTCGTGCAGAAATATCAGATAATTGTTCTCAGCGTGCGCAAGACGAAGCAGGTATATACAGCTTAACCGTACCCACAGGGGGCGGTAAAACCTATGCAAGTCTGCGCTTTGCTTTGCATCATGCCAAAAAGCACAATCTAGGTAGGATCATTTACATAATCCCGTTTACCTCGATCATTGAACAAAATGCCAACGCTATTCGCGAAGTGTTAGGTGTAACCAATACTGATGAGTGGGTGTTAGAGCATCATTCAAGCTTAGAGCCAGAGCAACAAACGTGGCGCTCAAAACTCGCCTGTGAAAATTGGGATAAACCCATAGTGCTTACAACCATGGTGCAGTTTCTTGAAAGCATGTTTGCAAGCGGTACACGTGGTTCAAGGCGTATGCATCAACTTAGCAATGCGGTACTCGTGTTTGATGAAATTCAAACACTCCCTATCCGTTGCGTGCATTTATTCAATAACACCATTAACTATTTAACGCGTTTTTGTAACACCACCGCGTTGATGTGCACAGCCACTCAGCCGTTACTTAATCAGTTACCTGAACAGGTAAAGCCGTTTGGTGAACTGCAATTACCGCTCGAAAATGAACTTACTCCAAATATCGACAAGCTCTATCAACAGCTAGAACGAGTGAGCTTAAAAAACATGACAAAAAAAGACGGGTGGAATGAAACCGAAATCACTGAACTAGTGCAACAACAATTATCAGCAGTGCGAAGCTGTTTAGTGATTGTAAATACCAAAGCGTGGGCAAAAATTTTATTTCAAACTTTGCAAAACCAAATTGCTGATGAAACGAAAATCTTTCATTTAAGTACCGGCATGTGTTCGGCTCATCGTAAACAAATTTTAGATGAAGTCAGAGTGCGCCTGGAAAGCGAGCAGGCCACTTTGTGTATTAGTACTCAGCTTATTGAGGCTGGGGTGGATGTTGATTTTGGCTGCGTTGTTCGATTTGTTGCAGGTCTTGACTCAATTGCCCAAGCGGCAGGGCGTTGTAATCGCAATGGCAAGCAGAAAAAAGGCCATGTGTATGTGCTTAATCCTTCCCAAGAAAATGTCGGCATGCTGGAGGACATTAAAACCGGCATAGCAGCAACCAAGCGCATATTTACCGAGTTTGCAGATGAAGACTTGCTTAAACCAGAGACGATGAACCGGTATTTTAAATACTACTTTTATGAGCGTCATAAAGAGATGGTGTATCCAGCCAAGCAGGGCCAAAACATACTTAGTCTACTAAGCAATAATGAATATATTGGCCCGTTGCGAAAGAATAATCCATTTGTTTTAAATCAGTCTTTTATGACCGCTGCCAAACAGTTTAAAGCCATTGATGCGCCAGTGCATTCCGTGATAGTGCCATTCAATGAAGAAGCAAAAAGCATAATCACGCAGTTATGCGCGCTCGATAAACGCTTTGATGCTGCAAATTATCGTAGTCTGTTAAAAGTCGCACAAAAGTACAGTGTGAATATCTTTCCCAATGTGTGGCAAAAACTCATTGATCAGCAGGCTGTGTACCCAATAGCGCAAGATGAAGCTGTATTTTATTTGAGCGAAGAATTTTACAGCCAAGATTTTGGCTTGAGTTTAGAAGTGACGAACACTCAGCAAGATTTAATTTTTTAAAAGCAACCATGTTTTTAACAAGGAGAGCCATGTGAAAAACAGTATTAGTTTTAGATTATGGGGCCGGTATGCATTATTTACCGACCCTATAACGAAAGTAGGGGGTGAAAAGTGTACCTATCATATTCCCACCTACGAGGCGATTAAAGGAGTTTTAAAATCAATATACTGGAAGCCAACACTCGTTTGGCACGTTGATAAAGTCAGAGTGATAAAACCACTTCGCACCCAAACTAAAGGTACAAAACCCCTGAACTGGGGCGGTGGTAACACACTCGCATACTATACCTTTTTACACGATGTCGAATACCAAATTGAAGCCCATTTTGAATGGAATGAACATCGACCAGAATTGGCGAAAGACCGCATAGGCGGTAAGCATTTCGCTATTGCGAAACGCATGCTTGAAAAAGGCGGGCGACAAGATATCTTTCTAGGCACGCGCGATTGCCAAGGATATGTTGAACCTTGTGTATTTGGTGAAGGCGAAGGCGCTTACGACGACCTTGACCAGTTGGATTTTGGCTTAATGTTTCACAGTTTTGGCTACCCAGATGAAACTGGCAACAACGAACTAATTAGTCGGTTTTGGCATGGTGTAATGAAATACGGGGTAATTGAATATCCTCATGTCACAGCGTGCCCAGTAACACGTCATGTAAGAAAAATGAGCGCAAAAAGTTTTGAGCTTGAACAAAATGTGCAAAGTGTTGAGCAAACGGAGAGTTGCCTATGACATGGTTAACAACGCTCTACAAAAGCTACGATGAGCTTGAAAAACTCAATGACACCTTGGCATTTGAACAACAAGTAATGCCAATTTGTCATACCCTGCAAAATGCGCATATTCATATTGTAATTAACAATCAAGGAGAATTTATTCGCGCTGAAGTGCTTGAAAAAGCACAAGTAGTTTTGCCTGCCACTGAACAATCAGCGGGGCGTAGTAGTGGTTTATGTGCTCATGCATTGGCCGACAAAGTTCAATATATTGCGAAAGACTATGCTGATTTTGGTGGCATTAAAAAGTCTGGTTTTGAGCTTTATAAAACGCAATTAAAAGCGTGGTGTGACTCGGAGCATAGCCATCCCGCTGTAATTGCTGTGTATCAATATATCGCCAAAGGCTCTGTGGTTGCAGATTTAATCGCCGAAAAAGTGCTGCATGCACAAGATGGGCAATTGCTTACAAAGTGGCATGATGAGGGTGAAACCCCAGCGTTACTAAAAATTCTACCAAAAGAAAAAGGCTTATTTGATCAAGGCTCTGCGCTTGTATGTTGGAGCGTTGAAATACCCGGCGATCCACAATCGAAAACTTGGCTTGACCCAAGTATTCAACAAAGTTGGATTGCATTTGATAGCCAAAATGGCGATAGCACTGCTTTGTGTTATGCCACAGGCGAAGACAAGCTTGTTGCTAGCAATCACCCCGCAAAAATTCGCCACAGCGGTGATAAAGCGAAACTAATTTCAGCGAACGATAAGAGCGGTTATACCTTCCGAGGTCGCTTTTTATCCAATGAAGAAGCGTGCAATATTAGCTTTGAGGTGACACAAAAAGCGCACAATGCTCTGCGCTGCTTGCTCACAAAACAGAGTGTGTTTAGAAATGGCGACCAAGTTTATTTAGCATGGGCGGTATCAGGTAAAGAGGTGCCCAATGTTACTGAGCCCGACTTTACTAATTTGGCCAGTTTATTAGAAAAAGCCAATAGTATTGATCACACTCAAGATCTAGGTCGCGCATACGCTAATCAGCTAAAACTTTACTTTAACGGTATAAAAACTAAAAACCAGCTGGACGACAACGAACAAATTGCACTGTTAGGACTAGATTCAGCCACACCCGGGCGGATGGGCATTTTGTATTACCGCGAAACCATCGCCAAAGAGTTTTTGGCGCGATTAGAGCAATGGCATCTCGATCTTGGCTGGCAACAAAGAGTCAAAATCAATGAGCAGTGGCAATGGGTTAACAGTGCGCCGAGTTTATACCGAGTGCTTGATGGCGTATACGGCGATGTACTTAAATCAGCCGATACCTTGAAGAAAAACCTCATTACCCGTTTGTACCCTTGTATCGTTGAGGGTAGACCTATACCGAAAGACATTATGCAAAGCGCGTTTCACCGTGCAGTTAATCGAGTCGCCTATAAATCAGATCAAACTTGGCTGTGGTTACAAAATTTAGGCATTGCCTGCTCACTGATCAAAGGGTTTTATACCCGCACAACCAATTCAACTATTCAAAAGGAATACCCAATGGCATTACAAGAAGACAATGCCAGTCGCGACTATTTGTTTGGTCGTTTACTGGCGGTAGCAAATAAGGTTGAAAAAATAGCGCTCTCAAGTAGCGAAGCAAACCGTTTAACAACGGCTGAGCGATTTATGACGCAATTTGTTAATAGGCCATCATCAACTTGGCTAAATATCAGTAATGCCCTAGTGCCTTACCAGCAAAGGTTATTCAACAACTATCAAGGGTATGACAAAGCAACAAAAGCTTTAATTAGCCAAATAACCGACATGTTTGAGCCCGCAGATTTTACCTCAAACCAAAAGCTAAGCCCTGAGTTTTTGTTAGGCTTTCACAATCAAATGATGTGGCTAGAAACCCATAAAGTCGAAAAAGGCCAATGGGTTAAAAAAGTTACTGCTGAGCAAACCACAGAATCACTAGAAGAAACAGTTTAAGAAAAGGAACATCACTATGTCATTACAAAATAAAATCGACTTTGCATTAATTTTTAACGTATTAAACGCCAACCCAAATGGTGATCCACTTAATGGCAACCGCCCACGTACAGACTATGACGGCTTTGGTGAAATTACTGATGTGTGTTTAAAGCGCAAAATTCGCGACCGTTTGCAAGAAGCGGGTGAGAGTATTTTTGTTCAATCGGATGAAAAGAAAACAGATGGTATGACAAGCCTACGCAATCGTGCTGAATCAGACGAATTTGGCCTTGGAAAAGACGCATTCAACAGTAAAAAAACAGCGCCAATTGAAGCAGCTAAATTATGCTGTGAAAAATGGTTTGATGTACGTGCATTTGGTCAAGTGTTTGCGTTTAAAGGCACAGGCTCTGATGGGGTTTCAATTCCAATCCGTGGTCCGGTAACTATTCAAAGCGCTTTTAGCATCGAGCCAGTAAGCATTACCAGCACACAAATTACCAAGAGTGTTAGTGGCGAAGGGGATGGTACTAAAAAGTCTTCAGATACTATGGGTATGAAACACCGAGTAGATAAAGCAATCTATGTTGCCTTCGGAGCCATGACCCCACAACTGGCTGATAAAACAGGATTCAGTAATGAAGATGCCGACAAAATTAAAAATGTATTAGTAAAACTTTTTGAAGGTGACGCGTCATCGGCACGCCCAGAAGGCTCTATGGGGATCTCACACCTTGTCTGGTGGCAACACAATTCTAAGTCTGGTCAATATTCTTCAGCAAAAGTACACCAAACCCTTCGCGAGCATATTGACCAGGGTTTACCGCTTGAAACCTCGGCACTTAATGATTCACTGATATCTTCGCTAGATGGATTGAAGCCGGAAGTAGTAGAAGGCTTCTAATGCTAGAAGCTCGCTTAGTCAACATCTCTGCTTTACAGCACTTTGCTTTTTGTCAGCGCCAGTGTGCACTGATCCACCTCGAGCAAGTATGGCAAGAAAATTACCTTACCGCACATGGTCGGCAGTTGCACGAGCGGGTAGACAATGGCGAGCCAGAAACGCGCAAAGGTGTGCGTTTTGAACGTGGCGTAGTAGTTTCTGCGCCACAACTAGGCTTAACAGGCAAACTCGATTTGCTAGAACACCATAAAGCTAGTAATCAATTTATACCCGTTGAATACAAACGTGGTAAGCCAAAAACTAATGATATAGACCAAGTGCAACTCTGTGCGCAAGCACTGTGCATTGAAGAGATGCTTAACGTTGAAGTGAAACAGGGCGCGCTGTGGTATTGGCAAACACGAAAACGTATTGAGATTGAATTTGATCAATCATTACGCGCTCAAACCCATGCACTTATTACGCAAGTGCAGAAACTATTCAAGCTTGGCAAAACTCCATCACCGACAACAGGCAAACACTGTAAAGCTTGCTCACTTATTGATATTTGCCAACCAAATTTAACAGAACATGATGGTTCTAATCGTTACATAGCAGAATTATTCAACATGGAGGCTGAATGAAAAAACTGCAAAATTCACTTTATATCACCAAAGATGGTGTGTATTTGCATAAACAACGCGAAACCTTGTTGATTGAGCAAAAAGTAGCTGGCGAAAAGCAAAAGTTGATGCAGCTCCCAATCCATTCCATTGGCAGTATATTTTGCTTTGGTAATATCATGGTTTCGCCGCAGCTGCTCGGTTTTTGTGGTGAGAACGGCACACACTTGGCTTTTTTCGATATGCATGGTCGATTTTTAGCAAATGTAGTAGGTAAACAAACTGGTAATGTATTGCTGCGTAGGCAGCAGTTTAATGTCGACGAGTTAACCGCAAACGAACTAGCAAAACATATTGTGGCCGCAAAAATTCGTTCATCACGTATGTTGCTATTGCGTTTTAGACGCAATCACACAGCGACACCACAAATCGAAAAGGCCATAGAGCGCTTAAAACAAATTATTGAGCAACTTAAAGGCGTGACTGCTTACGACACAATTTTAGGGCTAGAAGGTGAAGCCGCATCACATTATTTCGCCGCGTTTGCTGATATGTTTAAAGGTAATGGTAATAAACAGCTATTTGATAAGCGCACGCGCAGGCCACCTAAAGATCCAGTCAATGCCGTGATTTCCTTACTCTATTCAGTGCTTGGGCAAGAAGTTAGTGGCGCATTGCAAGGCGTAGGGCTTGATCCACAAGTAGGTTTTTTACATAAAGAAAGACCCGGCAGAAACAGTTTAGCACTTGACCTCTTAGAAGAATTTAGAGCCTATATAGTCGATAGTATCGTACTAAAACTCTTTAATAACCAAACCCTAACGATTAAAGACTTTGAAACGGACTGTGTAGGTGGAGTCACAATAAAGGATGATGCGCGTAAGCAAGTGTTTCAAGCATATCAGGCTAAAAAACAAGAAGAGTTAATGCATCCATTTTTAAAAGAGAAAGTGCAAATTGGTTTACTTCCTCATATACAAGCTATGCTATTGGCGCGACACCTGCGAGGAGATCTTGATTATTACCCTCCTTTTGTCATTAAAAAATAAGGAGTTTTATCAATGATGGTATTAGTAACATACGATGTATCATTTACTAGTGAAGATGGACAAAAGCGACTTCGACAATTGGCTAAAGTATGTCTAGATTATGGTATGCGTGTGCAGTATTCAGTATTTGAATGTGAGATAGACTCAACGCAATGGCTGATTTTTAAAGACAAACTTTTGTCTATTTATGATCCTAAAGTAGACAGTCTACGCTTCTATAAGCTTGGCAGAAACTGGCAAAACAAAGTTGAGCACCATGGTGCTAAAGTTGCCCTCGATATATTCAGAGATACCTTAATTTTATAATCGCTAGGGTGTAGTTCTCATGAAAACCCCAGTGATCTAGCGATTTTATAAGTTCTTTAAAAATATAGATAAATTTACTTTTTGACTAAGTATTGCAAGCGAACGGCTTTTGTTTGCACAAAGTTAGCGGGAAATAATGCATTATGTTAGTGTAAGCGTGCCTTTGAAATAAGGCAGTCGCGCCTCCCGCAGGCGCGTGGATTGAAACTGATTTTATTATCGAGTAACTTTTATTTACTGGGTCGCGCCTCCCGCAGGCGCGTGGATTGAAACATGGAGAATAGAATCTGTTACTTGGTTTTTCATTGGTCGCGCCTCCCGCAGGCGCGTGGATTGAAACTGATATGTCAGTCCACCGTCTGAGCTTTGATAAAGTCGCGCCTCCCGCAGGCGCGTGGATTGAAACATCAAAATGATGGAGGCGCTGTC
The DNA here is from genome assembly GCF_021530695.1 of Pseudoalteromonas sp. OF5H-5. Taxonomy (NCBI): domain Bacteria; kingdom Pseudomonadati; phylum Pseudomonadota; class Gammaproteobacteria; order Alteromonadales; family Pseudoalteromonadaceae; genus Pseudoalteromonas; species Pseudoalteromonas sp. OF5H-5. The sequence goes on along the minus strand of NZ_JAKGBF010000010.1, from coordinate 74,677 downwards.
TCAGGTTAACTCGTCGCGCCTCCCGCAGGCGCGTGGATTGAAACAGAAAACAAGGTGGCCTTGGCTTTTGATAAGCACGTCGCGCCTCCCGCAGGCGCGTGGATTGAAACTTCATAATGAACAATAATCTTATCGTCTTTGAAGTCGCGCCTCCCGCAGGCGCGTGGATTGAAACTGCATATTGCCTAAGCAACATGCCCACTTGGGCAGTCGCGCCTCCCGCAGGCGCGTGGATTGAAACTTTCAATTTGAGTTTTGGGTAAACCGACTAAACCGTCGCGCCTCCCGCAGGCGCGTGGATTGAAACCTTCTATACGTTCTCAGGCCGATACCGAGCTTTAGTCGCGCCTCCCGCAGGCGCGTGGATTGAAACTTGTGCAGCCATCATTGCATCTTCAACTGATATGTCGCGCCTCCCGCAGGCGCGTGGATTGAAACCTTAATATGGAGATGGAGCGTGTAGGTATTTTTGTCGCGCCTCCCGCAGGCGCGTGGATTGAAACACTAAAAGCGAACACGCCCGCACTTGGGGTAAGGTCGCGCCTCCCGCAGGCGCGTGGATTGAAACAAAGTAACTGGCTATGTAACCGTAAACGCGAGGCGTCGCGCCTCCTGCAGGCGCGTGGATTGAAACTGAGGAAAGAGAAATGAGCGCAACTGATACTGCCGTCGCGCCTCCCGCGGGCGCGTGGATTGAAGCTGAGAATGACGTGATACCAATCCCAGCAATAACGTCGAACCTCCGCGTAGGAGCTGGTTTACCCAGCGATCTTTTTAAAACGCCGGCTGCGGATTACTCAGGGCTATGAGGGGCATACCCTCAATAAGGTTTGTCTTTAAAGAGCGGTTAAACGTGAAAAACGATGAAAATGTTTTAAATTACGTAAAGTTGGTGAAGTATTGAGTGCTTTATTGTTTTTTCATTGCAATTTATCGAGAGAAGCTTGTCTTTATATTTAACTAAATGTAATGTTTGGGTTAATTTCAAGGGAGCTAACGTAAAACAATGGTGGACAGATGCAAACGCCAGAGGAATATGAGGTAAGCCAGCGGATAGGTAGGTTAATACTTGGGTTAAAGCGTACCAGAGGTATGACCCGAGAAGATGTCTGTAAACGTTTAGGTATAGGCTCGCGCACGTTAGACAATTACTTAAACGGAGTGAGCTCATTTAAACTTGGGACATTGTTAAAGTTTGCGGATCTTTGCAAGGTAAAGCTGGCTGATATTTTGGATGATACCGAGGCGCTGAAGCGCTTGTATCCTGAGAATATTAAAGACAAAGGCAATATCTTTTTGCTATTTACAGGCTATTTTGTCGGCGTTATGGTGCTTGAATTTACCTTATTTGCTTTTCTTATTTTGTTATCGTTTTATGCGCGTAATGACAAGAATAGTCAGAGCATTGTTGCAATTTTTATATTTGCTTTTTCGTTAGAAATCGTTGTTGCATACTGGTTGAATTATGTCGTCTTCCCAGCTATTGAAAGCTATTACATTGAAAATATCTATGCTTTTGCAACTCAACTTTTACTGAGTTTACTGCTGGCGCTAATGATCAAATACAGAATGTTTTTAGGTGCGTGGTTTACCAAAGGGAATTCAGCCAGCATTTTTGAGAAGAACCAAGTAGATGCGCCGCTTTATGCACTCGCATGTACGTTAGCTTTGATTGATTTTGCGGCATTGATGGAAAACTTTATCCGTAACTTAGAGCGTTTAGGAATAAGTGAAGAAGTTGCCAAACCATTTTGGGAGCTAGCCTTTATTTATAATTACTTTGCTTATATCAAGGCCGTGCCTTATCTGCTCTGCATGTTTGTTTTATACGCAGGAATAACAGCGCGTCGTAAGCAGGTTTTAAATAAAGCAAATGCTGCGCCTACACAATAATGTGAAGATTTTCCCATAAAAATAGAAAAGTTTGTGTGTTTTTAATTATTGATTTTAATGGTCTGCAAAATAACAAATAAGCAGGTGTAGTAAGGGTTGCTTAAATCGATTGATACCAAAAATTCAAATATAATGATAAGTTTGTTTCTGTTTTGGGTTGTTTTGCGAGTGTGCACCTAAAAATAGTACTGTCATCTACTTGTCTTTATATTTAACTGGATGTAAACTTTTGGTTAATTTGGTTGGGGTGATTGAGAGATATGGTGGGGCGATGCAGACGCCAGAAGAATACGAGGTAAGCCAACGTATCGGCCGATTGATACGAGGGCTAAAGCGCAAAAAAGGGATGACCCGAGAAGAGGTTAGCCGGCGTTTAGGTGTGGGTGACAGGACCCTTGATAACTATTTAAATGGCTCTAGCTCCTTTAAGCTTGGGACATTGCTTCGGTTTGCTGAAATCTGTAAAGTAAAGTTATCAGATATTTTAGAAGATACAGATAAGCTCTCTGGCCTGTATGGAGAAAAAAGTGAGGAAAAGAACAATGAAGGCTGCACAGAAAAAGCCAATAAAAATAGCCCTTAGTCGTTCATTGTGCAATCAAGTTTATGGCGGGGTTGGTACCGGAACTGGTGGAGGACCTCGACTTGAAAAGGCTGATGCGGAAGAAGCGTCTGCAAAACAATCTGGTAAATAAGGTGCAGTATGAAGAGTTTATTTAATTTGGCTGTATTGACGAGTATATTGGCCGCTGTTTTCGTCATGATTATGAGCGCACCTTTAATTGAGATTGTAATGTCTGCAATGCTTGTCATTCTGGTGTTTTTAGCTAGATCTGATACCAATAGTCAATTGTTAACATTATGCTTTGCTATAGTATTTGTTTTATCATCAATTGCTATGTTTGTGCTTCAAACGGTCATTTTCCCAGCAGTCGAAAGCTACTTTATTGAAAATATCTATGCATTCTCAATTCAGTTATCACTCAGTTTACTTTTATTGTTTTTATTAAAGCACCGTATGACTATTGCGGTTATTCTAACCAGAGGCCGGTCTCCTACTGTTTTTGAGAAAAATCATGCAGAAGGGCCGTTATATTTGTTAGTTATTTTATTAGCGCTTGTGGATTTTTTTGCATTAATGGAGAACTTTCTCCGGAATTTAGATCGAATGGGTGTGAATGAGGAAAGCGCAAAGGTGTTCTGGGAAGTGACATTCTTTTACGATTATTTTGCATATTTGAAAGCTGTCCCAATGTTATTGTGCGTACTTCTTTTATATGTAGGCCTGGTCGTTAGGACAAAGAGGCAACCAATCCAAAATTAGCTAAATCTTATGTAAACGCAGTAGCTTTCGAATACTGCGTTTCAATTTTATATTGCAAACACCTGCCACAGTTAGAAAGCATGAGCATTTTATTCTCCTAGTTATGTTTCAACCTCAATACCTATGCTGCTCTCATCTATTTAGAACATGTACTTGTCTTTATATTAAACAAAATGTAATGTTTGGGTTAATTTGGTGTTTTGATTAAAGGGAAAAACGGGGCGATGCAAACGCCAGAAGAGTACGAAGTAAGCCAGCGCATAGGGTTGCTAATAAAAGGTCTAAAGCATAAACGCGGGATGTCTCGAGAAGACATATGTCGCCACCTCGGGATTGGCATGCGAACGCTAGACAACTATCTTAATGGCGTTAGTTCCTTCAAGCTTGGCACGTTAATGAAGTTTGCCGATCTCTGCAGAGTTAAACTCGCCGATATTTTAGACGATACCGAAGCGCTCTCACGACTATATCCAGACAATATGAAGGACAAAGGCAGTATTCTTACATTGCTTTTCGGCTTAGGTACAACCGCTATGCTGTTCGAGTCGGTTTTCTTGCTTTTATTAATTGGACTGCTTTGCTATTCATATAAGGACAAAAACAGTCAATGCATGGTCGCAATTTTTGTCACTGTTTATATATTAACGAATGTAGCTAACTACTGGCTGCATTTTGTTCTTTTTCCCGTGGTTACTAATGTCTTCTATCAAAATATTTATGCTTTCTCAATTAATTTGTCTTTAAGCTTACTTTTATTCATTTTACTTAAATATAGAATGAAATTTGCTGTATTTATCACGCGAGGCAAGTCTGAAGATGTCTTCGAGAAAAACCCTATCGAGGCACCTCTGTGCTTCCTAGCAATGATGATAGCGCTCATTGATTTTTGCGCATTGATGGAAAATTTTATTCGCAACTTAGAGCATATCGGTATGGATGAAGATTTCGCTAAAACATTCTGGGAATTAACTTTCTTTTATGATTATTACGAATACATTAAAGCCCCGCCGATCTTACTCAGTTTAGTACTCCTCTATGCAGGAATACTCGCACGGAAAAGAAATACGCAGCAGCCCCAAAGCGCGTAGTAATAAGTCGATAAGTAAATCATGGAAATAGAAGGATAGTGAGGCGATGCAAACGCCAGAAGAGTACGAAGTAAGCCAGCGCATAGGACTGCTAATAAAAGGTCTAAAGCATAAACGCGGGATGTCGCGAGAAGACATATGCCGCCACCTCGGGATTGGCATGCGAACGCTAGACAACTATCTTAATGGCGTTAGTTCTTTTAAGCTTGGTACGTTAATGAAGTTTGCCGATCTCTGCAGAGTTAAACTCGCCGATATTTTAGATGATACCGAAGCGCTCTCGCGACTATATCCAGACAATATGAAGGACAAGGGCAGTATTCTAGCCTTGCTAATGACTACGGTAGTAAGTGCTACAGTTTTTGAGCCGATCACCTGTATTTTACTTTTTGTCTTAGTTTATTTATGTAAAGAAGATCAAAATAGCTTATCGCTAACTTTGATTTTTGCAGTTGTGCTTTCACTAGATGCAGTAATGGTATTTTACTTAAAAAATATTGTTTTCCCTGTGGTTGAAAGCTATTACATCGAGAATATTTATGCTTACGGTGGACAGTTAATCTCAAGCCTACTGCTGTTATTTCTGCTCAAGTACCGAATGGCACTTTCAGTTTTTTTCACACGTGGTAAATCAGCCTCGGTATTCGAGAAAAATTACGTGGAAGGACCATTGTATTTCTTGGCTTTAACGTTAGTGCTTATAGACTTCTTTGCATTGATGGAAAACTTTCTTCGTAATTTAGATCGCCTAGGTATGGATGAGGAAGCGTCTAAAATATTCTGGGAAGTTACGTTCTTTTTTGACCACTTTGCGTATCTAAAAGCTTTTCCGACACTATTGTGCATTACTCTGTTATATATTGGATTGCTTGCACGTAAGAAGAGCCGCCAGCAGCTATCACACTTTTAATAACAATAGATTAATTATTAGATTCAGGAAACGGTAGGTCGATGCAAACGCCAGAAGAGTATGAAGTAAGCCAGCGCATAGGACTGCTAATAAAAGGTCTAAAGCATAAACGCGGGATGTCTCGAGAAGATATATGTCGCCACCTCGGGATTGGCATGCGAACGCTAGACAACTATCTCAATGGTGTTAGCTCTTTTAAGCTTGGTACGTTAATGAAGTTTGCTGACTTATGTAGAGTTAAACTCGCTGATATTTTGGATGATACCGAAGCGCTCTCACGACTGTATCCAGACAATATGAAGGACAAGGGCAGTATTCTTACGCTTATCTTGGGATCGGCTTTTGGCGTCGTTATTTTTGAGTCCACTTTATTTATCTTATTGTTAGTCTTGTTCTTTTACTCTTACAAAGACAAAAATAGTCAGCTGTTGACGCTTTGCTTTGTAGTAGTATTTTTGTGTTCAACGGTAGCTGTTTATGCGCTGGTAAATGTTATTTTCCCAATTCTTGATAGTGGATATCATAAGAATATCTGTGCGTTCACCATTCAATTTTCGCTCAGCCTTTTATTACTCTTTTTACTAAAACATCGGATGGCTTTTGCGGTGTTGCTTACCCGAGGAAAAAGTGCCTCAGTGTTTGAAAAAAACTATGCGGAGGGGCCATTACATTTCTTAGTTTTGACCTTAGCGTTAATAGATTTTTTTGCCTTGATGGAGAACTTCCTGCGCAATCTGGAGCATTTAGGTATAAACGAAGAAACCGCAAAGGTGTTCTGGGAAGTAACCTTTTTTTATGACTATTTTGCTTACTTAAAATCAGTGCCTATGTTGCTGTGTGTCGCGGTACTTTATATCGGTTATATCGCACGTAATCAAGTATCAAGATCGGCTGAACATGTTGAGTAACAATGGTAGTATCTGATGTCGATTATACTGATTTTTCGTTTATGAGTTGCTGCTATAGTTTGGTCTCCTCAACCCTTTGATGCAAATTAGTGGTGGGTGTCAGCGATTTGATTCTGTATAAGCCCGCGAGGGGGGGCTTTCAATTCACAGATCCAAGAATGCCTAGCTTCTTAAAGATGGCTTTGAATGCTGATGATGACGTAATGTAACAAGCCATCACACTCGGAAATTTCACTTACTCCGCTCCCAAAATTCCGGTGAGCGGAGTGTTGGTTACCTTATCAATATTACATGCTCAACTTACTGTACAAGTAGAATGGTGAAGACTATACTTGTTCCATTAAATGTACATGTAGAGGTTCTTATGAGAATTGTATCTTTTACTGAAGCTAGAAATGGTCTTAAAGCTGTTCTAGACGGTGTAGTTAATGACGCAGATACAACAGTCATTACACGTCGTGACTCTGAGGATGCTGTGGTTATGTCTTTAGATTACTACAATAGCCTTATGGAGACTGTCCACTTACTACGCTCTCCTCAAAACGCTGAACACTTAAATCGTTCGATTGCACAGTACCGTGCTGGTAAAACAACAGCACGAGAGTTAATTGATGAGTAGTAGTCAACGTTTACTGTTGTGGACTGATGACGCTTGGGATGACTATCTGTATTGGCAAACTCAAGACAAGAAAACACTCAAGCGCATCAACAAACTCATCAATGATGTTAAGTGCTCCCCATTTGAGGGCATCGGTAAACCAGAGCCGTTGAAAGAGAGTTTATCTGGTTTTTGGTCTCGTCGTATTGATGACACTAACAGGCTTGTTTATGCAGTTGATGATCAAGCGATAACGATAATTTCGTGTCGTTACCACTACTAAATTAGAGGCGGCGATAATACAGCAAGCGACTTAGGTGTATCGAACCTGTGTTCGGCAACATCATAGTGAATAAAGGAATGAATAAACTCACATTACGAGGGTAAGGGAAAGTGAATGCGCAATGGAAATTGTATTGCTTGGTGCATAATCTAGAAAAGTTGCAAAAAATAATACACTAAGAAGTGTAGCTCATTTTAAACCTCAAAAAGCCACAGAGACCAGCCTTATAGCCTCATAAAACACAGTAAAAAAATGACAGTGACGTTTAGAGTAAACGATTGAATCAAATAAAGAACTCGGCTAAGGTTGATACCACTATGCAAAATGTATTAAAAACGAGCAATTCTACAGGCTCGTTAGGCATTCCTAAAGTATGAAGATAAATTTAAGTGATAGCCATAAATTAGAAATCGTTGTATTGAGCCGAGGAGCGGATGAGTACGACTATGATTACAATCTTCGGCTAACTTTGAGCTCTAGCGGGTTCACTTTTACAAAGGACGTATGGGCTGATGGAAGTGAAGTACAGGAATTCATAAAAAATATTGAATCATTAAAAAGTACATTAAAGGGCGAAGCTAAACTAATTTCTGAAAGCCCTGATGAATTGGAGTTGCTAATAAAACCAGTTGATGCCCTTGGCCATTTTGTTCTAAAAATCGAACTTGGAAACCAGTTTATGATAGGGAAAGAGTGGTTTTGGTCGAAGTACATCGATGCATTTTCTCTAGAGGCTGCAGCATTAGAATTGGTTTGTGATGAGCTCTTAGAAAATTTGGTATAAGAATGCCTAAGGATGGATTGGTGATACCCATCACTAATTGCATTGACGTTAGGAAAATGAAGGCTTGAAATTTGTGGTGGGTGTCATTGATTTTTGCTTCTTGATTTTTGAGCTTGGGATATATGAAGCGTCATTCGACTTTGATTGTTTGATATGATATTAGCAATCTAATGATGACTCAGGCTCCTTGCAATGCTAGCTTCGTGTGTGGGTCATTTTGCTATGTGCCTGAAAAACTCAGAGGACAACATGTCTAATAAAAGTCTTCGTGCTCGAATTCCAGCCTATAAAATGGCATTTGCAAGTGGCGAACTGCAGAGAACCTATAAGGATCTCGTCTCTATTGTTCAAAGTCTCAGAGCTGAATTCAGTAAGCAGTATAAAGGCCAGTTTACAGTCGCAAACGTGTTACACGGATATATTGACTTTACATACTTTTATCTGCAAAACGATTACCTTAAAAAACACAAGCTCAAATTGGCAGTTGTGTTGAACCATCAAGAAGTGCAATTCGAACTTTGGCTCCTTGGGCAAACAAAGGATGTTCAGATTGATTATTGGGCAAAGTTACAGGGGGTTAGGTGGGTGGATCAAGATGTTATGCCTGAGTGGTCAATCTTTGAAATTTTAATGCTTGCTGACCCTGATTTCGATAATGTAAAAGCGCTATCTGAGCGGATCCACGGTGTGTTTGCAGAACTGTCCGAGGAAATCTTTACTACATTGAAGGTGTACCAATAGTACACCTAACACACATAAATTTTCGCAGGTTATCCGCGTCGTAAAGTATGTGCAGCTAATTTCTTTTCAAACTTTAAATCTGTTTAACTCTATTTCTAGCGAAAAAAAGAGTGCTAGTAGTAGCACTCTTGTCAATGCAAAACTCAACAGCAATAACCCGTAGTTGCTAGTCCATGCTTGGGGCGCTGGAATATACCAACTCAATTAGGTTATTCATCGTTCTTGATTTTTGCATATAAGCCTTTTCCATATGGGCAAGCTCTTGTAATTCAAATAAGGTCGTTTCTACGAGTGCCAGCCATTTTTCTGTGGTGTCTGGTACCGCTTCACTTTGCTTTGTTGCTTTTTTTAGTGCGTCGTAATAAATAGTTAAGTCACGATATTGGCTTTGATAGTCCATTGATGCTCCAACCCGTCTCTTTTAATTTACAGCAAGGTAACAGGAATTCTCAGCAGAAATCTGCGGAAAATAATTTTTTTACAACTTTTTAATTCGAAAGATAATTAATATTAGCAAAGGCGGAGATCACATCTTTTGCGAAAGCAATGCGTGGGTGTTTTAACGCGCCCTTTTTCCATACTAGATAGATATTGTTTTCAGGGCCTACAGGGCCAAGTTGGATCAGTTCACCTGCTTTTATGAGATCTCGGCAGAGATAATCGGGGAGGACGGAGTAACCTATTCCAGAGCGAATGATGTTAGCAATTGCTCTAATGTCTGGGCAAATAGCGATGACATTAGAGTTGCAGCCCGCATTAAATACACGATCAAAGTATTGTCTAACCAAAGGCAAGTCTTGATCGTACGTGACGACGTTATAACTAGAGAGTAAGTCGGCGGTAATATCGCTGTCTTGAATTTCTCTGCCCTCTAAACGGTTCATCACTAGCCACAATTGCTCTTTGTCTAGAACTAAATAGTCAAAGCTTGTGGGATCTGGCGCAGAGGCGGCAATGGCGATGTCGGCGGTGTCGTTTATTAGTGCGTCGAAAATGTTAATTTTATTGCCAATATGAAGTACCACGTTAATGTTGCCCGCTTGCAATAAGTTGGCGATTTGTGGACCGGAGACAAAGCTTAAATACTCCGCGGGGCCAGCAATATTTAGTGTGCCAAACACCGCGTTGGAGCGCGCTCGAATTGAGGTGATCTTCTGCTCTAAAATATCGATATGACCAGACACCTGCAGCGCTAAGTCATGTGCTGTTGGCGTTGGCTTTACCCCTCTTGCTTGGCGTTCAAACAGGGCTTTTCCTACGACCGCTTCCATGGTTTGAATATGTGCCGTGACAGCTGGCTGCGACATCCCCAAGTTGGCCGCTGCTTTGGTGATATTTTTGCAGCGGTATACTTCCACAAAGGTTTTTAGTTGGGTGAGATGAGACATAAATTACTTGAGCCATAAATATTCTGATTGCTCCTACCAATTTATCCGAATTCTCCTGTGTCCGCAAATCGCCTAAACTCGTCGATATTGAACTGGTATGAGGAGCCGGGATGAAAAAGAGTATACTGAATACGATGGTGTGGGTGTCATCGTTATTGGGTGCAACACATGTGCTTAGCGCTCATGCAAGTGAAGGTGAAGTATTAGTGTTACTTTCGAGCGAAACCTCTATGGAACTTGCCAGTGGTGAGACAATAGAAACAGGTTATTACCTCAATGAGTTTGGGATACCTGCAAAGGCTTTAGTGGATGCTGGATATAAACTGATATTAGCAACACCAAAAGGCAATGCCCCTGCTGTTGATCAAAAATCAGTGTCGGTTAATTACTTCGGCGGTGATGAGACTAAATTACAAAGCATCAAAAAATTTATTGCTAACCTGCCAGATATTAATGATACCGCAAGTTTTAGCGAGATCCTTGCTGCGGGGCTAGACGAATTTGATGCGGTATTTATTCCAGGCGGACACGCACCGTTAATTGATTTGGCGAATAATCCGCAGGTGGGTGAAATTTTGCGCCATTTTAACCGCGAGAATAAACCAACAGCCGCGATTTGCCACGGCCCAATTACGTTGCTGTCGGCACAAAGTGAACCAAAAGCGTATTATAAGAGTTTAACAACACAATCACCTGTTCAAGCGAAAAACTGGATTTATGACGGATATCAAATGACGATATTTTCGAACCCAGAAGAACAGGTATTTGAAAGCACGTTAAATGGCGAAAAGCTCAACTTTTACCCAGCAGCAGCTATGTCTCAGGCTGGAGGAAAAATGCAGTTTGCAAATGCATGGCAGCCAAAAGTGGTTGTTGATAGAGAGCTAATTACAGGGCAAAACCCGTTTTCAGACACATTACTAGCAGAAAAGCTGCTAGAAATGTTAGCGGAAGAACCGAATATTAAACAGTAAGGAATTGAGCATGCTTAATTTTGTATTTAAAAATCAAACCGAAATTCTTTTTGGTAAAGGCCAAATGAGTGAAATCACCTCACGATTACCAGAGGCTGCAAAGGTGTTGCTACTGTACGGCGGCGGCTCGATTAAAAATAATGGTGTATACGACCAAGCAATGAATGCATTGACAGATGTTGAGGTTGTGGAATTTGGTGGTGTGGAGCCAAACCCAACATATGAAACGCTAATGCAAGCGGTCGCGACGGCAAAGCAAAATAATGTGAATTTTATTCTTGCGGTTGGCGGCGGCAGCGTTATCGACGGCGCAAAGTTTGTGGCGGCAGCCGTGAATTTTGACGGTGAGCCTTGGGACATTTTGGTAAAGGGCGCAAGCTTTAGCAATCCATTACCGATTGGTGCTGTGCTCACTTTACCTGCTACAGGCTCTGAGAGTAACGGCAACTCAGTGGTTACAAAAAAGGCAACTTCGCAAAAGCGTGCGTTTTCGTCACCAACTGTGAAGCCGCAGTTTGCGGTACTTGACCCAGAATACACCTATTCACTGCCGCCTCGCCAAGTGAGTAATGGGGTAGTGGATGCGTTTGTTCACGTGATTGAGCAGTATTTAACTTATTCAGTAAATGCGCCACTGCAAGACAGATTTGCAGAAGGTATTTTACAAACGCTTATCAGCGAAGGGCCAAAGGCGTTAAGCGAGCCTAACAATTATGATGTAAGAGCAAACGTTATGTGGTCTGCAACTATGGCGCTAAATGGCCTTATTGGTCAAGGCGTGCCACAGGATTGGTCAACCCATATGATTGGTCACGAGCTAACGGCATTGTATAACCTTGACCACGCGCAAACGCTTGCGATTGTATTACCTGCGGTGATGTATGTGCAACGAGACAAAAAAGCCGAGAAAATCAAGCAACTTGGTGAGCGTGTATTTGGTATTACAGCCGCAGACGAAGCGCAGCAAATTGACCAAACAATAAAAGCAGTTCAAGACTTTTTTGAGTCGATGGCGGTGCAAACCCGTTTAACTGATTATCAATTAGACGAAAAAGCAGTACAAGAAGTTATCGCTAATCTAGAAAAGAACGGCATGACGGCACTAGGTGAGCACGGCGATATTGATTTAGCGAAGGCGAAAGAGATTTTAATGCTGGCGTTGTAAAGCAAGTAATCAGTGGCAATGTGTTACCCTTTGATAACAAAAGTAAGATGGTTTAGAGGTAACTAAACCATCTTACTCCATTGGCTTTCTATAGGCTTCTTAGTTGATCAATAACAGCCTGAATTTTGTTAAATTTGGTTTGCCTGTATTCTGTTTCAGCTTGGGATTTTTTGCGATTCCAGTATTCAACATCATCTGGATATTGTGGCTCTACCACGTACGATGCTAAATAGTTACCATACGGGTCTTTAAGCCAGCATTTATATTCAACGATTTGAGAATAAGGGTCAGGTGCTTCACAGCCGCTTCTAAGTGGCAAGTCCGCCTGCTTTTTCTGTGCCAGCATTATGCTTAACTGATCCGCTAGATTTTTAGCTGCGGTAACGACGGTTGTTTTTGGCACCATGCCAGCCAAATAACGCTCAGTATACACTGCCACTACAACCGATGCTGCTAAGGCATAGGTGTCTGCAAGGTAGAAAAAGTCATCATTGTAGCTACTATTTAAAGCTCGGTGATTTATCAGATCGTTAGCTTTTAGTAATAATCCACCAAGTAATACAGGGTCTTCTCCATTGTATTTTACGGTATCGCCATAGTGTTTTAAGCTTGCTTCAACGCTTCTAAACTCAGAAAGAAAGTCGAACTCCGCATCACGTACAATTTCTTCTCTAACGCGCTCTTGTATTGCCTGCAGGCTCTCTTCGCTCAGCATAACGTATTGTGGCCCACCAGAACCAAATACAGCATCAGCTAAAAGTGAACCAAACCCCGATAGTAATTTACTTTTTACTTTATCTAAAATCTGCTCACCGATTGTCGCGGTTTTTTCTTCTTGTTCAGTAGCACCAACAGTAAATGTTGCACTACATAACGCTAAGCTTACTACTGCGGCGATTGAATGAAATTTCATAGAAATAATCCTTTTATATTAGAAAGTATGTTTTTATAGACCTTAGCACCCACAACCCACATCAAATACAGGCTTTTTACCCTAGCTTTAGAATTGTTATGCTTACTGCTTTTGGATTGGTTTGATTTATAAACTTAGTTCCAAAGGCTGGGTCTTACCTATGTTAGGTGAGTTGTGTTAAAAAAAGATTAAATAAACGATGTTTTCTTTTACGATGTGGCTAAATTGGAAGGTGTTATTAGTTTGAAAACATTTTTCATACTGCAAATGGCTTAGTCCGGATATCGCAAAATACGTAGTTTACCTAGCTTATCTTCAGTGCTACTCTACGGTGGTATTCAAAAAAAGTTTAAGGAGAATTTGATGATTGTTTTATTGAGCCACCCGGTAAAAGTTGTAGCTAGGTGTGATTAGTAGACTTTAACTTTCGTCTTTTCTAAATTTTTTACTCCTTTTACCCGGTGTGATGCCTAATGGGCTTATCCGGGGTCAATGATATTCATTAACCCTGCTTGATTTTTGCAGTCTTTCTGCATTTTTGAGATTTTATAATGAATACATCTTATTCGCCAACACAGCTTGGTTGGCAAGCATTTTTTCAACAGCAACTGACACTAACAGAACTAGAATCATCAAATCTTGGCCGCGTGATAGCGCACCACAGAAGTAATTATTTAATCCAGTTGCAATCACGACAAATTTCTTTAGCTACTCATGTTTCACTGCCTAGTATGACGGTTGGTGATTGGGTTTTGTTGGATGAAAATTATCAATTTATTAGGCTATTATCCCGCAAATCGGTTATTTCAAGGAAAGCTGCGGGCAGTAAAGTCGCGGAGCAATTGATAGCTGCAAATATCGATAGCCTGTTTATTGTTTGCTCGCTAAATCAGGATTTTAATCTAAACCGGATCGAACGTTACTTAGCACTGGCTAACGAAGCTCAAGTGGAGCCAATTGTTGTTTTGACCAAGAAGGATTTGGTCGATTGTTGGCAACAGCAAGTACAACTCGTTCAGGAGTTGGATCCATTTTTGACAGTCGAAGTGATAAATGCGTTGGAGCCGAGCTCCGTTGAGTGCCTAAAAGCTTGGTGTAGCGAGGGCAAAACGTTGTCATTTGTAGGCTCATCAGGTGTGGGTAAGTCCAGCTTGGTGAACACGCTGTTAGAGTGTAAAGAGCAGCTCACCGGTTCAATCCGTGAAGATGATGCAAAAGGGCGGCACACGACAACCTCTCGCTCGTTACATTTTATGGACAATGGCTCAGTGTTGCTCGATACACCAGGAATGAGGGAGATCCAACTAGCCGATTGCCAACAAGGGATCAGTAAAACATTTGCAGAAATTGAAGTGTTAGAAAGCGCTTGCCGCTTCAGTGATTGCTCACATCAAAATGAGCCCGGATGTGCTGTTCAGCAAGCGATAGAGAGTGGCGAACTTGAAGTTAGGCGCTTCAACAACTTCATAAAACTAAGAAGTGAACATCAAAGAAACAACGCCAGCCTAAAAGATAAGAGAGACAAGGAAAGAGCACTTGCAAAGAAATATCGTTTTGTACAAAGCGATACTAGAAGACTAAAAAAGGGCTACTGAGCAGTAATTGCTAGTTCTGTTTATCTTAAACCAAAGTGGACTCGCTCCACTTTGGTTTTTGCTTTTCTACGCTAAAGTACGGCTAAAGCGAAAGCGGCTAAAAAGACACCCATTTAAATTTAGAAGAAACAGGGTGAGGCATTTAACGCTGTGACTACTCAAAAGCTATGTAAACTAAAAAGTAAACTCTAGACCTTTAATAACCCTTGATTGGATACCCCTAATTAAACTATTGTCTTTAAGTGCACCAGAAAAGCTGCCTGTTCTAACCCTCTGAACTTCCATGTCAAATTCACATGGTTTTGAAGTTGCAATCTGCTCTAGATCTATGAGGCTAGCGCTTTTTGCATTGAATGTATTGCTTGTCGAGTTTCCAAACTGTGTTGAGAAAGAGCCTGTCACTAACCCGCCCGTATTATTCGGGCATGCATAGTTAACGATAAGAGATGTCTCACTCGCTAAGTCTATTCCATCAATATGAATTTCAATATCTTCATCATATCGAAAAGTTTTCTCTGCTTCGGGGGTAAGTATCAGGAAGCCTAAGGGAAGCTCAACTGACGCTGAAGCATTTTCTTCCTTCTTCCGATTTAACTGGATAGTATATAGGCTGTTACCAGTTACAACAGAGGATCTGCCCTCGTAATCAATATCTAGAATGTCAGTATCTTTAATCAATTGGATCGTCTGACCATTTACGATCGCTCTTAGTGTATCGCCTTCGCTTAAATTTACATTAGAGCCGAACGAGTCCCCAACATTTAACTCGGCCACAATTCGGGCTCTTTCTCCATTTGAATTTATTGATATATCCGCACTAATTGCGTTTGTTTTCAACAGATCAGATTCTGTTTCAGATGTGCAGGCCGTGAGAAATGTGCTGATACTGGCTACTGTTATAGGTAGTAGATAAAGTTTGGATGGTTTCATTTTTTACCCGTGATTCATTTAAAAACAGATTCTCCAATTTAGAAACATAGATTGCAAGTTAAAAAATGTAATGGGATTGTACGGTATAAGGAAACAGTCAGTGTTAATAGCTGGAGTTATTTAACATCTTTTCAGTGCATTAATGCTATTCCTGTTTATGATTCACGGCTTTTGCCGTAGCTGTTCAATGCGCTGCTCAAAACTTGGGTATGTGTTTATCCAACTACGTTGCTCGTCGCTTTCCTCGGAGAGAGAACGTTAAAAAGACACCCATTTTTAAACTGTGACGATAAAGTGGGTGTCTGCATATGCCAACATGCATATGCCAACAATACGGGCGCTACAGTTAGTTTGATGTTTGAAACTTAATTGTCGTCAAAGCAAACTTTTTACGGCCTCAATACGACAATAATATTTTAGTGTTTGAATAGGCCGATATATGAGAGTCATGAAAATCACACTGCTGGCAGCTCTGGTTACTGTGGCGAGCTGTGCAGAACAAAAGTTGAAAGCAGTAGCACCAGATTATGTAAATAAACAACGAGTATTCGAGCAGAGTATTCGCGAAATTAATGATAACGGAGTGAGTAGTGAAACAGCGAGTACACTTCAATCCAGAATGAGCACATACCGCGTCCCTGCTGTTAGCATTACTGTTTTTGATAATAATCATATTCTTTGGTCGAAAGGTTACGGCGTTACAGATGAGTACTCAAAAGTAAATGTAACGCCGGATACGCTGTTTCAGGCTGCTTCCATTTCTAAAGCTGTAACGAGCTTTGGTGCTTTTAAGATGATAGAGCTAGGTCGTTTTGGACTACATGAAGATGTAAACAGTAAGCTTACACGCTGGCAGGTCCCCAATAATAAATTTACTAAAGAAAATAAAGTGACACCCAGTCGAATTATGAGTCACACCTCAGGGCTCAATGTACAAGGGTTCGCTGGTTATGGCAGAAACCAAAAAACTCCTTCGCTCGTACAGGTTTTACAAGGGAGTGAGTTGAGTAATTCCCCATCAGTTAGAGTGTTTCAAACACCTGGGAAGTCTGAATTTTATTCAGGTGGTGGCATGACAGTTTTGCAACTGTTGATGGAAGATAGTAGTGGGCTGTCATTCTCTGAGTTAATGGAAAAGCAGGTATTAAAGCCCCTAAACATGAATAACAGCTCTTTTAAGTTAGCGTCGCTGAATCTGCCTCAATATAGAGTTGCTAAAGGTCATGATTTACAAGCAAATATGATCGCTGGAGGTTATCGTCTATATCCTGAAAAGGCAGCTGCGGGGTTATGGAGTACTCCTTCTGATTTAGCATTATTTATGATTGCTCTAGGTAAGTCCTATCGTGGTGATGAAGAAAGCTTATTATCTCCACATCTTGCGAAAGTCATGCTTACTAGAGTTCCCGGTGCTGGTGGTACAGGAATAGGACTCGATGGAGAAGGTAACGCTTATAGATTTAGACATAGTGGTGGGAATGCCGGGTATACTTGCTATGCTGTGTCTTTTGCTAGTGTTGGCCGAGGTTTTGTCGTTATGACAAACTCAGACAATGGCTTTCAATTAATCCATGAAATCTCTAGAGCCATTTCTGAAGTTTATGATTGGCCTGCATTATGGATGCATGAATAAGCAAGCTATATTGCTTCTCGCTAAGGTGCAATTGGTCTAGGCTCTCAATTATTAATTAATTTGATGATTAACCAAAAAGTGCTAAACAATTGGAGATATTCGAACGCCGTTGAATTGAGAGTGAATCACAATATTTTTGCTTTGCTGCTGAGCTACCTGCAGCTCCATGGATCACAGTACTAAATTGTGTTGTCAGGGTTATCCAGTTCTTAGAGGTTAGATTTAACCTGTCTAAAATCGGTTGTTTGTTTATAATGCAACCTATTTTGTCACTTCTTATGCAACGCCCTGTGAGTTCGACCAGTTCGAGATATGATGACAGCTCAAGCGGTATACCTTTAGGCATATGCTTTCTCGGATTGCCAGCAAATCGGAATAGTGAGCGAGGTTGCTTACCTTGTTTGGCTAATTCAATACGCTTTTTTACACTCGTGTATTTAGATTCTTCAGGTAGCTTAGCTAGGTTAGCGCGAATGGGATTTAGATCAACATAGGCCATGCACGCAGCAAGTGCAGCTTCATCAAGTAGTGCTTGTGATTTGAAGCGCCCTTCCCAAAACCGACCTGTACATTGGTTCTCTCGATTTGCTCGTCGTGCAATATACTCATTAAGAGTTCTCATAAACCAGCTTATACAGGTTATGCGTGATCGATATATATTGATAGTGTTATCAAGTATTGATCTTTCCGCATCTGATAATGGCTCATTACGAATAAACTTATGTGTGAGCCAATTGCCTTTAAACTGCTTGTGCCAGCGAATGATAATAGCTTTGTCAGTTAGACGTTTGGCTTTTTGAATATCAACGTGCAGAACTATATGAGTGTGGTTATTCATAACCGCATATGCACAGACATCAATGCAAAACGTTTTTTTAAGGGCGAGTAGCTTTTCTTCGACCCAATCTCTGCGATGCTCGTAAGAACGCCCAGTGGCTATGTCTTTACCGCAAAGGTAGGCTTGCCTAACACAGCGAGAAATACAGTGATAATATTTGGTTTCTGATAGACAAATTTGTCGGCAGCGTGCAGTGGCCATATTAGATACCTTCAATCCTTTGAATGTATCTTAAGAGTAGATTGCCTTAGCCAATTTAACAAATGAAATACTAAATAACCTGAGCTGTGGATAATTAATGCCTTTCTAGCAGCCAGTTTTAGTGCTAACTGCGTTGAATTCACTTCCAATAGCCAGCTATTGGCGCGTAAATTCGCCTTGCCTACAGGATGTAGGTACCTTAGCGAGAGCAGGACGCGGAAGCGGTGTTTTCCCTAAAACTCTCTGGCTAGACAAGGAAAAAACTAAGTTGTGCTTTAGCAACAATGAGTTGGAACATTCCTTATCCAAACCTCAGGTTAAATAGGTGGGTGTCTTTTTAAAAGCTGTTTTTAAAGTTTCTACTGAGCAGAATTTAATAAGACACCCATTTTAACCTTTAAGGATCACGGGTTTTGTTTGAGCTGCTCGATGCGTTGTTCAAAACTTGGGTGTGTGCTTAACCAACTATGCTGTTCATCGCTTTCCTTGGCGAGTTTTTCGAATATAGAGATCATTGCGTCACTATTACCATACAGCGCCATTAGCTTGTTATGCGCGTACAAATCAGCCTCGAGTTCAGCTTGCTGAGAGTAATTTTGGTTGATACCTAACATTGCGCCCTGCATCATAAGATCTGAGAGCGCAGAGATGTCACCCAATACGACACTCAAACTGACAAATACGATGGACGAGCTCACAAGAGATTCCATGACGTGATTATGCTCGACATGACCAATCTCGTGGAGTAATACTGCGCTAAGCTCTTGCTGAGTAGATGCCAGTTCGACCATGTTATCGGTGATCACAATGCTACCATCGGCCAATGCCATGGCGTTGGCTTTATCTTTCCACTGCCTAAATTCAAGTTTAAATTCACGTTCACTCGATGCATTGGTGCCAAGCAGTGAGACAAATAAAGCGCGAGTCTCTTGCTGTTTGATTTCACTTAGCTTTGACTCCGAGAATTCCGAGTTATCTAGCTCGTTTAGGCTTCCTTCGTCGATGATTTGGTAGATTTGTTTGGGCAATGAGGCCGAGATCTCTTCAGCGAAGTACGGCACGCCTTTGGTATAAAACTGATAACCACTAAATAAAACGACCACTACTGTGGCCGCTATAATCCAAAGCCACTGCGTTTCTTTAGATTGTTTGACTCTGTTGTGTATCTTTGAGCTCATCTAGTACTTCTCGCATTACATCGATGTTGTATTTTCTCACTATTTTTTGGCTGTTAAATAACTGAGGTAGCTCAATTAAACACACTAAAATTAGCAGAACCCAGCCATAAAAGAGAATAAATACAAGCCCCAATAGCATTAAGGTGAGGTTAATTACACCTCGTGCTGTTTTACCCAGATAAAAGTGATGTAAACCTGCGGCAAAAAAGTAATTGAGTACGGCGTAAGTATCAGGATCTTTTACTAGCTGTTCTTCAAGTTGGTAGTACTGCTTGCGCGCTTCAGGACTTAGCTGAGCAACTTGGTTTCTTAACGATTCTTCTTGTTCTCTTAATGCTATTTCGTCCATGCAAACTCCTAGGATTGGTCACGGTAGGGGGTCTGACTTTACTTCAATACAATCTGGGTCATTACAGCGCTTGATACGACAAAAGCCGATACGCACGCCTTTAAAGAAGCCGTATTTTTCGATTGCTTGATAGGTATATTCAGAGCATGACGGCGTAAAGTTACAACTTATATTGAAGTGGGCTTTTGCTCCACCATTCGCTTGATAGCGGCGAATGGCAGACTGAGCAAAGCGTTTAAGCACGTTTACGACCAAGTGTTAAGATCACGGCTTCACGGCTCCAAAATAGCAGAAAACGTTTGTTTTCGATAACTTGGAAAACAAGCTGCCAGCCATCTTGCGCTTCCATGTTTAAAGTTGCTTCAAGTTTTTTTAACGGTAATCCACTTGAGCCGAGTAACAGTGTGCCGCAGCCACCTTCAACTACATGGATAACTTTATATTCGTCGTATTGGGTCATAATACATCCCTGATTTAATTAGAATAAGTGAGATTTAATTCTATAGTAGCCAAGTAATCGCGACAATAGCGATTTCGTTGTTATTTTTTTAATTACAACAAAATTTGATATTACTCATGAATAAAGCAAGATGTTGCTCCAAGTGACCACTCTACAACGGCTTCAGCATGAAGTTTGGTCGTGTCATAAAGAGGAACTTGAGTATGCGCTTGCTGAACGAGCAAACCGATTTCTGTGCAACCTAAAATAACCCCTTCAGCCCCTTGTTGATAGAGTGCATCGATGATGTCTAGATAAGTTTGCCTTGAGCTTGCGTTGACTTTACCACGACATAATTCGTCATAAATTATGTTGTGAACTAAAGCTTGTTGGTCCCCATCAGGTGTTATGACCTCAATGCTGTGAAGATCTTGTAATCGTGCTTTATAAAAGTCTTGCTGCATCGTAAATCTCGTACCTAACAGCGCGATGCGTTTTATGCCGTCATTTTTAAGTCGCTTCGCGGTTGCGTCGGCAATATGCAGTACAGGCAATCCTGACGCTGCGCTAATTTCATCTGAAATTTTATGCATGGTGTTGGTACAGATCACAATGGCATCTGAGCCGGCAAGCTTCAACGACGTAGCAGCGCCTGCCAAAATGGTGGTCATTTTCTGCCAATCACCAGCTGCTTGAAGCTCTGCAATTTCGGCAAAGTCGACGCTATACAAGCAAAGCTTGGCACTGTGTAGTCCGCCAAGCTTCGCTTTAACGGTTTGATTGATAAGCTGGTAGTAGCTTTGTGTTGACTCCCAACTCATACCGCCAATTAGCCCAAGTTGTTTCATAGTGATTGCTCGTTATTTGCTGATAATAACGACAATAACGGATCTGGATTGAAACTTGAACCGTCAGCCTAAGGCGAGTTGACGGTTTTTCTTACTATTTTGTTTTTTACGCTTTCTTTGCCACCATAAATATAACCCAGTAAAACCAAGCAATACGGGGGCGAGTCCCATAATGCACCAAATTATTTTACTGGTAAGCCCTGCAAAGTGGCCAAAGTGAAGTTTTCTAAAACTGTCGATTACCCTGTCTAAAGTAGACGCCGTTCGAATATCGTAGGCAAAGGTTTGTTTACCAGATTGCGCGTCAAAGCTAACCGTTGCTGCATAGTTACTAATGAACGGGTTGGCATCGGCGACGCTGCCAAAAATGGTAATGTTGGTTTGCTCTGGCTCAAATGGAAATAGCCAGTAGGTTGGTTTAAGTCCGTTAACCGCACGATGGCTTTGGGTCATCATGGCATCAAAATCTAATGAGTGATTGAACATTGCGTGGCTGACAATATGGTGCTCATCTTCTTGGTGTTCAAAAGCCTCGTGATAATACTCCACTGCATTAAAGTAAACGCCAGTAATACCTAGCGCGAGCAATACTGGCGAACTCCAAATGCCAATTACCTTATGCAGGTCGCTCATCATGATGAGCCGAGGAGCTTGTCGCCTAAAGCTAAAGAATCGCCGCCAAAAGCGCCGATATATCACTAAACCGGAAACACCGAGCAAGGTAAAAATTATAGCCACAGCTAAACCGATAACGACACCCATGTGTGGAAAGGTTTTACTCACATCATCGAGTAGTAAGGTGTAATGTAGGTGAAGAATAAAATCAGTAAAGTCGCTGTGAATACCCACAGGCTCGCTTAGCATTTTGCCTGCGTACGGATCTAGATACGTTTTAAACCACGTGTCTGTGCCATGCTTTAATAAATAGACTCTATCAGCTTCGTAGCCATCATCAAATATTTCCCAGCTACCAATTTCATAATTTGGATGGGTGTCTGCGACATAATTAACGAGCACCTTCATGGGCTGACGTTGGACGCCTTGGTCCTGATAAGTCAATGTTGCTTGCTTTGGAAGTAATAGGCTGTCTATCTCGAATTTAAACACCAACATGCTACCCGTGATTGACATAACGGCGAGCGGCAGTATCGCGATTAATGCCATTGCACTGTGCCATTTAAATAGTGTTTTACGCATTGTTTTCCTTTGAGTTAAAGCTAAATGAGAATGAATAAAGGGATGAATAAACAGGCTGAATTAACAAGGACACCCACCTTAATGCTTGCAGGCGCGTTAAGGTGGGTGTCCGTTTAAATCTTTCAGTCTATGTCCTTCCGTAAATTCTCCTAGATGAGTGACTAAAAGCGGTAGTGAAGACCAACATCGGCTTTGCGCTCTGCCCCCATCCAGCAGTTACTTTCGTCATAGCATGCGCCAACGTATCGCTTGTCACTGAGGTTACTAATGCTAAAGGTGATCCTGGCTTGCTCGCTGAGTTCATAATCAAAGGCGATGTCGAATAAGGTATAGGATGGCACGGTATCTGAGTTGTATTTGCCAACATAACTCTCGCCAACATACCGAGCACCAACACTGACTTTAAGTGCACTCAACAGGCTTGGGTAATAGTTTAACCAAAGCGATGCGGTGTTATCTGCAACCCACACTAAGCGTTTCCCCACCAAATCTTGATCTAATTCATTTTTAGTGACTTTCTGGTCTAGATGCGTGGCATTGAACTGCACATCAACTTGTTCGTTAAAGGTGTGAGAAGCCTCAAGCTCAATACCTTTGGACTGGATTTCACCGGCTTGAGTTTTCGTGACAAAGTCTTTGCTGTTAATGATTTCGTTCTGCTTGGTGAGATCGAATAGTGCAAATGTTAGCTGTGTATCGCGAGATTGATATTTAACGCCAAGTTCCCATTGTTCTGCTTCAGTTGGTTTGAAGGCTTGTTGAGTTACGCTATCTTCTCCTGCAACGGGTTCAAATGACTGACTATAGCTTACGTAAGGTCGCCAACCAGAGTCCAGCTGATAAAGTGCGGCAATCCTCCCGGTGAGTTGGGTGTCATCAATATTTGATTCCGTTTGCCACTCGGTGCCAGCGTAGTTTTTATCAGCAGTAACATCACTGGTGAAACTGTCGTATCTAAGACCTGCCAAGAGGGTTAGCGCTGATATTGTCACTTCGTCTTGGACGTAAAACGCACGGTTACTCTGTTCAATATCGTGCGCTTCGGTATAGAAGTTAAGTGGCAAAGCGCCTACATCAAAGGCTGCATAATTGGGCGCTGCTAGATTAATGTTTGGTGTGCCTGTCCCGAGTGTATCCCAATACCCTACGGTTGAGCTTAAGGTTTTGTATTCAAAACCCAAGAGTAAGTGATGTGATGAGTTGCCAACCGTAAAGTGAGTAGACAATTGGTTGTCTAAAACATAGCCATGTTGCGTTTCATCGGTTTTATATGCTGCACGGGCAAGTATGGTATCGCTATCTGCAATTAAGTTTTGGTTGTAGGTATTTTGCTGTAGGCCTTCTGCATCGGTGTAACGCCAGTTGGCAAATAAAGCCCAATTGTCGGACAAATTGTGTTCCAACTTTAGCCCTGCCATTAGCGTTGTTCTATCAAAATTAGACCAATTGATATCGCCTGCAAATGCATCGGCATCTAGATAACCGTAACTTGCACGCGTGAGCGTACCAACGCTATGTAAGGGAGTGGACGGTATAGCTTTGGGATCGTCTTGGTAATAAAGCTGTGCAGTTAAAGCCGTATCATGGCTCGGTTGCCAGCGCAGTGATGGTGCAAATACAGTGCGTTCTTCTTCAGTTGTTTTTTGCTGGCCATCACTTGTTCTTGATAGCGCAATGGCACGATAGCTCAGTTCATTGGTGATCACACCGCCATGATCAACGCCGATTTCTTTGAGCGCTCTGCTACCGACTCTCAGGCGAACCTGTGTTTGCTCAGTGCCATTGGCAAGCTTTGCGATTTGGTTCACCATACCACCTGGCGGTGCAGAGCCGTAAAGTACAGACGCAGGTCCTTTTAGCACCTCAATGGTGTCGGTGGCAAAGGCATCAACTTGAGGATATAAATTCCAAAGGTTATTGGATTGCAGTTCTAGGCCATCGTAATAGTTTCGATAAGATTCAAAACCGCGAATAGTGTATTGGTCAAAAATGGTGACCGTGCTGCGGCTTTCTGGTGTGATACCAGAAACATAGCGTAACGCAGCATTGACCGAGTCAGCTTGGCGTAGCTGCAGGGTATCTTGATCTATATGAGAAATAGAAAAGGGCGCGTTGATTGGTGCTAAAGACGACTTTGTTCCGGTACTTTTATATTGGCTGCCCTGAACTTCTATTCTTTCTAACTCATCTTTTTGGTTTTCATTGGCACTTGTGGTTTGAGAAAGCAGTGAGAGGCACACTGCAGCATAGAGCGTGTTAATTTTCATTGTTCTACTACTATGGATAATGAGAGTGATTCTTATTATATATATTTTGCACGGTTCAGTTTTGTCTAAGAGTGCACTCGTTGTGAAATTTGTTTGGGAGAAAGAGAAAATAAATGTTTAAAACGACGGCTGAAGTGCGCCTGATTTTTAAATCCGCTATCAATAGCAATTTGATTTAAGGATGCAGAGCTATTAAGTAACTCAAAATAAGCATGAGTGAGCCTAGTGCGGATAAGATATTCACTGGCACTCAGATCAGATGCGGCAAAGAGTTTGTGAATATAACGTTTTGACCAGCCTGAATGGTCACATAGCATGTCGATACAAAATGCTTCATCATTTGCATGTGTAGAGATGAGCTGTTTTAACTCCGCTAGCGGCGACGTTGGTAATTGGGTCGGCTGGCAAGCACTTAGGTGCAGTACAATTTCATCTTCAAGCCATTTTGCCGCTGTTAAATTTAACGTTGTGGCGGTTAAGGCGCTTTTGAATAATGTTGCTAGGCCAAAGGGAATGGTCAGCGCTTGACCATGCTGAAGTCGTTTGCCGGTTCGAGAGGCTAGCCAATTGATTGGAAAGTTGAAGCTAACAGCGAGGTATTGTGTCGGAAGGTGAAACACATGTTTTTGATTTGCTTCAAGATAGATTAGCTGCGTTAGATCAGCACGCTGTAAAGACTGTTCAGTCAACCACCAACCACTTCCTTCAGTGATAAGGATTAAACTACCATAGTTTTCAGGCATCATCGCCGCAGTTTGCGCAGTGCGATGGTAAATTATGCCATCGAGCTTTACTTGCGAGATGCTACTGGAGATGAGTGGTACTTCGTTGTGTAATTCACCGTCAGATACATGGTCATAAAATCCTTGATGTAATAATTGGCTGTAGAGGTCTAGTACAATACTCATTAAAAACAAAAGTGGCGGCTCAAACGAACCACCACTGTACTTGTTTTTTCAATAAACCCCAAACGAAATGAGATTTATTTGTAATAAAGCCAATTAGTAGCTTGCAACAAGCGTTACGCCAGAGAAGCTAGAGTAGCCACGCAATTTGATGTAATAGGTTGCACCTTGACCTGAACTTAAACTACAAGACTCGTTATTACCATTTAAGAACGGACGACAGTCATAGGTTGATGTCGTAGGTGCTGCACCTTTACGAACATACAAGTCTGCATCGCCAGAGCCGCCAGAGCTCGCAACTGTCAAGGTTACATTTGCTGGAACATCAATGGTGTATAGTAACTCTTGGCCAGATGAACCGGCAAGACCACTTACTGGAATGCCATTTTCTAAGCAGTTGCTACCACAGCCACCAGGATCTGATGAGTAAGTGCCAGTGAGCGTTGCATTTGCATACGCAGAGTACCCATTTAGCATCACATACCAATCACCAGCAGTCGGATTAGTGAAATCGCATGATTCATTGTTACCGTTTTTGTAAGGGCGACAAGCGTAACTATTCAGCGTTGGCTGTGTGCCTTGCTGTACATACAGGTCGGCATCACCAGTGCCACCAGCAAGTGAGAAGTTCAGCGCGCTAGCGCCTGCTGGAACAACCAACTTATAGAAAGTTTGCTGACCAGATGCACCAGATGCACTGACGCCTTGGCCGTTAACTAGCTCTGTGATTGGATCTGGGTCCGGATCCGGATCAGTGCCATCAGCTAGCGTATAAAGTAGCTCGTTAGGTGAACCGCTTTGTGGGTTAGAGACTTTACCTTTTGATGAGCGTTGGCTCAGCAAGCTATCAATTTGTGATGGGCTTAGACTTGGGTTTTCATCCAAATATAGCGCAACAGCACCCGCAACGTGTGGCGCGGCCATCGAAGTACCACTGATGGTGTTGGTTGATGTATCTGAGTTATACCAAGCTGAGGTGATGCTTGACCCCGGTGCATAAATATCTAGACAGCTCCCATAGTTTGAGAAGCTAGAGCGGGCATCGCTGCTTGTGGTTGAACCCACAGTGATTGCATCGGCTGCACGTGCAGGTGAGTAATTACAAGCATTGCTATTGTCATTACCCGCCGCAACAACAAAGCTAACGCCTGAGGCAACTGCGTTATTTACTGCGTCATCAACCGCTTGAGAAACGCCACCACCCAAACTCATGTTAGCAACGGATGGGCCTGATGCATTGTTTTTAACCCAATCGATACCAGAGATAACGCCTGAATATGAACCCGAGCCGTTACAACCCAATACTCTTACCCCAACAATGTTGACGTTTTTTGCTACCCCATATTCACCGCCACCAATTGTGCCCGCAACATGGGTACCATGGCCATTACAGTCTGTTGCATCATTGTCATTATCAACAAAGTCATAACCATGTGATGCACGGTTACCAAATTCATTGTGACTAATGCGAACACCGGTATCGATAACATAGGCCGTTACGCCAGTACCATCAAAATCATAATGGTAGTTTGAGTTTAGCGGTAGATTACGTTGATCGACACGATCTAGACCCCAAGTAGGGTTAGCTTGGTCGCCGCTTGCTGTGATAGCGGGGGTCACTGTAACCATTTGGTCTTGTTCGATATAGTCAATATTAGGGTTATTAAGAAGCCCTTTTAGTTGTTTTGCAGATGCATTAATGACCACACCATTTAGTACACCACCAAATTCTTTTGTAATGCTTACGTTATGTTTGTTTTCTAACGCTTTTGCCTGCTTATTAGCGAAGGCCGCAATTGCTTTGCTGTTTTGAACGTTAAGGACTGAAGGGGTGCTAAATACAACGATGTATTGATCTTTAATTGCTTTGTTTGATTCTACGCTAAGTATTTTAGCGGCTTGTGCGTTGACTGAAGTCAAACCCGCTAATACTGCAAAACTAATAGCACTTAATTTACGCATTTTGTTGTTCCTTGCATGTTGTTTTGTTTAATTGTGTTTACCAATCTCAAGGTTATGAACTTATCTAGCTGCTGTAGACGCGTTATTCACTAAATTTCAACGCTTGGTTGCGTTTGTTTTGTGATAGTGAACAACGCCAACTAAATTAAAATTGCACATAATTTCGACTGGTTACACTAGGATAGAAGTAAAGCTTAAAAAATAAACAAAAAATACAAAAAAAATTTACAATGCGTATTTTAATGCATAGATTAGCTGACCAGATAAGCGAGAGGTTTTCTCCTGCTTTTTATATTTTACCAATAAATACATGTGGTTAATTTTTATTTTAGGGAGAGGTAACACTACAAGGAAAGGGGAATAAATAGGCTGTAAAAATTCCAAATGAGTATAGGGTATGTGATTTTTGTTAATTTATCTTTACATTTAGGTTCGGTTTTTGACTTTTGAATTGTTAACAAGGACAAAACCAACCAAGGTGAAAACCATGCTTATTATTAAACCTGGTTGATACAGCTTTAGCTTCTCTTTGATCCTCATTTTCTATGCCGATTTGTTGAATATCGCAACTTTAAAGCCACTAAACCATCCCAAGTTAAGCCCTTTTTGCAGTAACTGCATCACCATTGCTGTGCCTTGTGCTAAATCATCACTTTGCTCGGCCGCGTATTCACAAACAAAACTAAACGGCAGTGCATTCTTCATGCTTTGTAGACAAGCAAATTCTGCTTCCGTTAACGAGTGATACCCAGTGCGCATATCGCGCTCTCTGGCGAGTATCCAGTAGTTTGGTTTTGTGGATACTTCAGGGACAGGTGTACTGTTCTTTAACGCTTGCCAGCTGTCGACCGCATTATGTGTAAATCCCAATAAGTGAACGCTGGGGTGAAAAGTAAACTGCAAGTTTGGAAATTGTGCTGCTGCAATTTTTTGTAGGTGCACAAGTCCCAATTGAGGCGCATCTTCTGCGTCAAATGCACTGAGTAATGTACGTTCAAATTGTGCGATTTCAGTGAGAATAGGGTAGAGCTTAAATGGCTCAAATTGACTTAAATATTCAGGAAGCGCGTCGCCAAACTGGCGCAATGAGGTCGAACGTGAAGGAAAGTGCTGTAGATAGCCCGAGAACATCTCATCAAACAGGGCATCACCCAAATAAAAGCCAAGCATTTCGTGATCTTGTTCTAACACTTTTTTTAATCTGATGTGGTAAGCGTTAGTGTATATTTGCGCACGTTGCGCGACATTCAGGCCACTTTGATATTCAATTTCAGCCATTAATTGGCTGTCATCGCCTTTTAGCATTGCAATAAAGGCGTGTTGCAGCGCGGCGAGATCAGCCATATGTTCTCCAACTGCTAGGGGCTATTCCTTTGGCCAAGTTCAGCTCTTGTAACAATCCCGCGAGCTCAGGAAAGTTATCATCACGCTCAATCATGGTGTTAATGGGAGATCTGTTCTGAGTATATTGTCGATATAAACTCCATACCTCTTCGCAAATTGGTTGGTCGTGCGTATCAACAATATGGGTCCCAAAATCGCTATGGCCGGCCAAGTGGATTTGCGCGATTGCTTGTGTTGGTATGGCGTTTAGGTAAGTCATTGGGTCGAATTGATGATTGCGCGAGCTTACATATACATTATTGATGTCGAGTAATAACTGGCATCCGGTACGCTGGTGTAATTCGCTCAAAAACGCCCACTCTGTCAGCTCAGATTGTTTGTAGTTTAAATAACTTGAGACATTTTCAAAAATCATTGGACGCTCAAGGTAATCTTGTACTTGATTGATTCTTGCGGTGAGATGTATCAGCGCTTCTTCAGTGTAGGGAAGTGGCAATAAATCATGGCTATTAAATTCGCCTAAGCTGCTAAAGCAGAGGTGATCTGACACCCATTCGGGTTCAACCCGTGCGATGGTGCGTTTAAGTTGCGCAAGGTAATTCATATCTAGGGGCGAAGTACTGCCTATCGACATCGATACTCCGTGCATCACAATGGGGTAGTGCTCTTTAATCTGCGAGAGGTAATACCAAGGCTTGCCGCCGTCGACAAAGTAATTCTCAGAGATAATCTCAAACCAATCTACTTGTGGCTGAGTGTCGATAATAGCGTCAAAATAACACGTGCGTAGGCCAAGACCAAAGCCCAGAAAGGGTACTGACATAATTGCGCTCTTTTAATGCATTGTGCGTGTTTATCTATTGCAATAATAAGCTTGATAGATAAACACGCGCCGAGGTTAAAGCTTATTAGCTTTCTGCTTTGCCACCAATGTCAGCACAGGCCTTTGCTGGCATGCTGACAAATCCAGTCCCTTTGCAAGAAGCGTGTCCCGCACAAGCATTACTTGCGGTTTTACAATCGTTATGGCCTCCGCAAACGTTGACATCGTGGCAGTGCACAAGGTCGGCCTTTGCGACACTGCCAACCCAAGTGTCTTTTTGATTGCCACCGACATCACTACACGCTTTGCTCGGCATGGCAACAAAGCCAGTGCCTTTGCAAGAAGCTTGTCCTGAGCAGGCATTACTCGCTGTTTTACAATCGTTATGTCCACCACAAACATTGACATCATAACAATGCACTAAATCTGTTTCAGCTGTCGCAGCTTGTGCGCTTGTAGAATTGTTCTCTGTGCTATTACAACCGACCAAACCCGCTACCATCATCGCCATTGCAGCGCCCGTTAATGCTTTCATGTTTTTAATCCTCTTTGTTATCTATTAACGTGCTTAGCTTCGGCCAAGGATCGAAACGCAGTCACGTTATAAAAGACCTAGTAACCGCAAGATCCATTTCAGTGTAGAAGAAAAAATGGGGGATAAAGTTAAATCTTACGAAAATAGGAAGGCGTTAATCCCGTCCATCGCTTAAATGCACGGCGAAAATTAGTGATGTCGCTAAACTGTAAAGCGGTTGCAATTTGTTCATTGGAATAGCCTTGCTCAGTCACATAAAACATGGCTTGTTGACGATGCAGTCTGTCTTTTTCGTTAATAAAAGTAGTCTGATGCAGCTTGAGTTTGCGTTTAAAAGTTGCAGCGCTCATGCCCATCATTTCGGCGATTTGCTCACTATGATATTTAGGATATTTTAACTGTAAGCGGTGCAGCTGGGCGAGAAATCCACGCTGTGGTGAGGGCAAGGCTTTTAACTGCCGAGCCACTAAATAAGGAAAAGTGCCAATTTGTTGCTGAGCTAAAGCTTGGTTACTCATTACAACGGCAAAATCACTGTGATCAAAGCTGTAAGCTAGGTGTATATGGCTCAGGTATTGCGCGACTTGTTTTGGCTTTGTATACGGAAACTGCAATGTTAATGTGGTTTCTGGGCTGCGCCACTTAAGGTAGCCACAACAAAGGCTTGCCATTGTTTCACATAAAAATCGCGTGACCGCAGGCTTACCTTCTGCAATGGCGGGTGAAAACAGTAAATGGCAGCTTGTTTCTGTCTGGAGTTTTCTAATGTGGTAAAAAGGCAGTATATCCAAACCTTTAAGCAGTAGAACTTTGAGCAATTGTTGTATGTTGTGGCAATTAAATAACAGCTCGGCATGGTGACTGATTAGCGTATTAAGTAGGTATTGGCCGTAAATAAAACTGACTTCCTGACAGCTCACCTGACTGACAAGGTTGCTTACTATTGTTTCAAACTGCTCATAACTAATGAAGGTTGGGTTAGCGTGCAGATCGGTATAAAACAACTTACTGCCTTTCAAAATGACGTCTGCATGTACACCGCGCTGGGAAGCCAACTCCACTAAAGGGAGTGCAAAATAGCGACTCGCAAGTTGTTTTGTTTGGCACTCAAAGTAGGACATTAAGCCGCAGCTACCTTGGCCTGATTCAGCTCGTTCACAAGCGCTGCTATCAGAGATTCAAATTCACAGTGTTTGTCATTAACTTCGATACAGCTCCATCTCACTGCACTATATTGCGGCTGGTTTTCACCATCATCATAGTTGGCATGGCGAGCGATAAATTCGGCCGCACGATTGGCAAAAGCTTGGGCCTGGACATGGTTGCTGTGTGGGTGAACGACCACAAATTTATCCGCTGCAAAGCGACATAGCAGATCACTCTCTCGCATGCTTAAAGAGAGCATATTGGCAATATCGCGTAGTAACTGATTACTTTTTTGCATACCATGCTGGCGAGCGTAAGCGGCAAAATCACATATATCGAATAGTGTTAAGCAAAATGGGCTATTGCCATTGGCAAGGCGAGATTGTTCGTGGCGAACTTGATTTTGCATATACTCTACGCTGTAGAGGCCGGTGACAAAGTCGGTCATGCTGTGGTCACGATAAAAACGCTCTTTTTTCATCAAGGTTTGATTGAATATGCTTTGTTCTTTATACCAGTAATAGGCTGAAATACTCATCAGCACCATGCCAAAGCAAGCAGGGATCGCTTCAAAACTGGTTAAATAATGGGGCGTGAACACCACCATCTCATCTAAAAAATCCCACAGCATAGAAACATACATGGCACTCAACCCTGCAAACAGTAGGTTAGTGACGAGTCCTTTTGGTCGAGTGAGCAAGGTCACCGCTATCCAAATCAGTGTCATCAGCGTGAGGCCACCTTCACCAACGCTATCGAGCCAATTGACGTCCGACAGTGGTCGCAATACAGAGGTATAGGCTGTGATGGTAATGGCAACCAGTGTAAGTACCACCAGTAGCAACCACCGCGATTGATGCAGTAAAAAAGGCTGAAGTTTCATGTTTGTCGTCTAGTCAAAATTTAAAGCGATATAGTAAAAACTTGCGCTTGGTGCTGATAGGGTCAATTTAGCTCAGTAAAGGCGATGTTTTTATGACAAAAACCGCAACATTTTTGCATAACAGCAGCTAGCAAACCGATTGTTATTCAGAGTTCAGGTTAAATATCGTTGCCAAAATTCTAAGGGCTGGGGGGTCATATCGGCTCAAATTTACGCGTTCGGCTGGCATAAACGCCCTGTTATAGGCTGCAGCGCACTCAAGTGAAATAAAAGCGTCACGTTTTCGCACTAGGGTAGCCGCGACGTTTTAGCGGGGCGCTAAAATTCTACTCAACCTGTGCGAGCAAATAATGAAAAAAAATCTACCGACTAGCTTTACACTTTCTGCCGTTGCGATGATCTGCGTTGGACTGACGTTAAGCTCAGCTGCAAATGCTAACACCCTAACAGGGCAAGTCAGTTCCGTATCGAAAAAGAGCCACTTTCAAGGGGCTAAAGTGGTGATCAAAGAATTAGACAGAACCCTTATCTCTGAGCGAGATGGTCGCTTTACCGCAACGAATGTCCCAGCGGGTAATTATACGCTTGAGATAAGTTATCTTGGCGCTGAAACCGTGACTAAAAGCATCACAATTACTGATAACCAAGTCACCGATGTTCAAGTACAGCTTGGTTCTCAAACGGGCCAAATGGACGATATTATTGTTGTAGGGCAAAGAGCTGGACAAGCAGGTGCATTAAACCGACAAAAAAATGCTCTGTCACTTAAGTCGATCGTCAGCGCGGATTCCATCGGTCAGTTGCCGGATCAAAACGCAGCAGAAGCACTGCAACGTCTGCCTGGACTTTCTATTCAACGAGATCAAGGTGAAGGCCGTTTTGTGGCAATTCGTGGGATCGACCCAAATCTCAACAACGTCACCATCAATGGTGCAAATGTACCTTCTCCTGAAGCCGGCGTGCGCTCGGTGGCGATGGATGTCATCCCAAGTGAGTTAGTGCAAAGCCTAGAGGTGAGCAAAACGGTCACACCGGATATGGACGCATCAGCGGTGGGTGGTAGCATCGAAGTAAAAAGCCTCAGTGCTTTTGACCGAGAAGGGCAGAGCTACAGCGTGACGTTACAAGCGTCACACAATGAACAGGTGAGCGAGACCAGTCCAAAAGCGTCGTTTAGCTTCACCGATATTTATGCCGCAGGCAAAGAGTTGGAAGTTGGGGTTGCAACGGCGGTATCTTGGTTTGAGCGTGAGTTTGGTTCTCATAATATGGAAACCGATGGCGGCTGGATGGAACTAGAAATGGACGATGTGAACTCAGAAGAAGAAGTGAGCTTTTTTGGTGCGGAGGAAATGGAGCAGCGCCACTATCGTATTACGCGAGAGCGTTTAGGGGCGGCACTGAATCTTGATGTGCATCACAAAGGGTTTAACAAATACTACTTACGCACGCTCTACAGCAAGTTTTCTGACGATGAATTTCGTCAACGCAATGAGTACAAGTTTGACAAAGGCGATGTATTTGCCGATGAGCTAAGCCAAAATGCGGCCTATTTCTCAGGTGCAGAAATGGATAGAGATACCAAAGACAGATATGAAGAGCAAAGCATTTTATCTGTAGTTTTGGGCGGCGAAAACTTAGTGCAGGATTGGTTTATTGAATACAGCATTGGCTACTCGAAATCAGATGAAAGCGAGCCAAATCGCTTGGATACCTCATTTGCTGGAGAAGACTTTGCGCTAGGGTATGTACTGGATGGTAAGACACCCACGCTTGCAGCGGATGAAGCTTCTCAGCAACTTAGCAATTTTGAAATCGATGAAATTGTCTGGGAGAACAACCTAAGTGAAGATGAAAATACTAGCTTTAGACTGGATTTAACTAAAGACTTCACTTTACTTGGTCACAATGCGCAAATTAAATTTGGTGGTAAATATGCCGACCGTGAAAAGTTTAACCGCGTTGACGCCAAGCTATATGACGGCGGCTTTGATGATCTAACGGCGAAAGACTTTGCCGCCAATGAGCCTGAGTATGAGCTTGGGGCCTTTGGTCCGGGTTTAAGTCGCGGCCAGATCCGCGACTACTTCTACAGTAATCGCAGTGCCCTTGAGCTAAACCAGCTTGAAACTGACATTGAAACACAAGGTCGCTCATACACCAGTGAAGAAACCGTCACCGCGCTCTACGCCATGCTGACGGTCGACATTGATAAACTCAATGTTATTGCAGGCTTTAGATACGAAGACACAGATTATGCAACGAGTGGTAATCGTGTTGAACTCATTAATGATGAAGTGAATGACGTTGAGCGCGTCGAGATCAACCAATGGCAAGTTGAAGATAGCTACGACCATTTATTACCAAATTTAACATTACGCTATGAAATCAGCGATAAGCTGATCACCCGTTTTGCCTATACACAAACTCTTGCGCGTCCAAGCTTTGAAGATGCAGCAGCATTTCAAATCATAGAAACAGAGACCACAGAAGATGATGGCGAAATTGAAATTGAGCGTAAAGCCGAAGTCGGAAACCCAGACTTAGACCCATACAAGTCAACAAACTATGACTTCTCGGTAGAATATTACCCCGGTGCGATTGGCGTGTTATCTGCGGGCGTTTTTCACAAAAACATCGATAATTTTATTGCCAAAGCCGAGGTGCAAGATAACGGTCAGTGGCGAGGCTATAAAGAAGTTATTCAAAGTGTTAATGGCGGCGCCGCTGAACTAACAGGGGTAGAACTTGCGTACACGAAGAACTTTAAAAATGGTTTGATGCTCTCAGCTAATGGTACATTTATTGATGCTGATGACAATCTACCAAACCAATCCGACACCGTGGGCAACCTAATGTTTGGTTATGAAAATAGCCAAATAAGCGCAAGGTTGAGTGCGTCGTACAAGAGCAAAAGCTTTTTGTTTGAAGAGAACAAGCAGCGCGTTTTCCAAGACGACCATCTGCAACTCGATTTAAGCATGAAGTACTTTTATACCGAGCAAACTCAGCTGTATTTCAACGCGATCAATTTAACCGACGAGCCGATGAGTATTTATCAAGGCGACACTCGTTACAACTACCAATACGAAACCTATGGGCGTTCATTTGAGCTTGGAGTAACGGTAACGTCTTTCTAAGAGAGAAGTAGAGGTGGGTGTCCTTGTAAAAGCAAAAGGATTATTAAAAGGACAGCCACCGTATCGATCTAGGGTCTTAGGTATAGGATGTATTAAAAGGATATTAAAAGATATTAAAAGATATTAAAAGGACACCCACCTTATTTCCACCTTATTTATATGCAGGAGGATGCAGTGGTAACACTGTGTTGGTAACAATGAAAATAACATCAATAGCATTACTATTCGCGCTTAGTAGCACAGCGCAAGCCGCAGAAAATATTAACTTTCTGGCCTTTGGAGATGGTGGCTATCACCCAGATTATCCAAAAACAAAGCACATTAAATCGCCTAAAAATAAGGCCGAGTTTATTGCTGCTGAAAAGGCGGATTGGTTAGAAGAGCATCGCCCGCTCGAAGAGTTTAATCATGCGCCTATCTATGTTTATCCGGGAACCGAAACCGCAACGGAGGAAACCGGTGCGTTGGTGGTTGGGCAGGCAATGGCCTCTTTGTGTGAGAAAAAGCCATGCGACTTTGCTATTCAGCTTGGTGATAATATCTATCCTGATGGAGCGGCGGCTAACGATGGCAAGGACGACCAAAAGCGTATGGATGACTTGATTTTAGGGCCGCTAAAGCCGCTCCTTATTCAAAACCCAGAGTTGGTCGTGTACTCAGCATTAGGCAACCACGATTGGAAGACGTCTCGTCGCGGCGTGAAATTACAGACCGAGTGGATGGCTAAGCAAGCTAATTTTCACATGGATGGCAAAGGTTATTACAGCTACACCTTTGGTGAGACAGGCAACAATGTCGAGTTTTTTGTACTTGATACCAATATGTTGCTCTCTGGCCAGCATTATTACGAAATTCCACTAAAACCGGACGGTAGTGAACAGGGACTGGCGAGTGCACTGGCAAGCGGACAAGCTGAAGTAGAAGACATTGAGAAGCACGAGCAACCTGTAAATGGGGAAGATCACAGGCAATTGGCTTGGCTTGCAAATGGGCTTAAAAACTCAACCGCAAAATGGAAAATTGTATATGGACACCATGTACTTTGGTCTATTGGTGGCACCAAATATGACGAAGCTCATGTATTACGCCGCTTAATCTTACCCGAACTATGTGAGTATGCAGATGCATATATCGCAGGCCATGAGCATGATTTGGAACTGTTAACGGACGACTGCTCACGTGTACTCCCTGGAAACACAAAGCCTAATTTACCACTTATTATCAGCGGCGCCGCATCAAAAATGCGCGGCACGCATACACCGCTTGCTAACTATCAAGAAAAGCGTTACCCAGAGTACGAGCTAGTCTGGAATAAAGCTTTTACTTGGGGCTTTGCGCATATCGAATTAGACAACCAAAAAGACATGTTAAATGTGTCGTTTTACTCAACGCCAAACGATTTAAGCGGTCAGCTGGTGCCAGAGCAAAGCTTTAGCTTCGCTCACCGCAGTAAGTAACGGATCAGCAGGCGATAAACATGCGGTTTTAAGCATTTAAAAAGGGTGAAATACAGATTAAATGTAATGCTGTGTAATTGATAACTTCCGTTTTGATGAACTAGATTTAACAGGAGTTTTACATCTTAAGGAAAGCATCATGCTACCGTCATCAATTACACGCACTAAACTTCAACTACTTGGAATATCATTATTGCTTGCTACAAGTACATTGGCTGCGCCAAGTGCGCTTGCTTACTCGAATGATACTTCTTGTAAACCGAATAACGATTGGTTTGGCAGCCCTGTGCCAAATCCTCCTGAAGGTGCAAATAGTCCGTTTGCATTTAAAGATGGTAAAGATCTTTCGACAAACTGCGATTTTCATCAGTGGTCGTGGAATAAGTTTCTCTATTTAACGCAGCCTGACAAGCGTGCTCCTGGTGGCTTGTTGATGTTTGGTTCTGGGTTTTGGCAGGTTGATAATGCGCTAAAACCTTATTTTGCCCCTTGGAATGATTTATTAAATCCAACCGGACTTCGCCCCGCAAATGTGTTGATCCTTGAAGATATAAATCAAGCTGGATCAGATGGCGTTATTTACAGCAAGTTTGGTGGGACGCCCGTACATTATTCGATCCACGTTAACGATACTTATATGAAGTCAGCAACCTCCCACCCTAAAGCAGATAGCAAAGCTGAATTTGCTGTGGGGTCGGTTGAGTTAAAGGTTGCTTGGATGGATGTCAAAGCGCTGCAGCAAGTCTATCCAAAGCTTGATTTAGCTGAGCATTTTTATATTCGTAAAGCGGTTTACCAAAAAGACAATAAATATAGCGGTACGGGAGAAGTGGCGCTCGTTGGCATGCATGTTGTCGGTGTGGTTGAAAATCACCCAGAGTTTATTTGGGCGACGTTCGAGCATAAATTGAGTGCACCAGATTACTACAGCTCTGAGGGAAAGTTTAAGAAAAGCACGGCTTACTTACAGCAAGATAAAGTAGTGAGTAATAGTCACGATCTGCTATTTTATCGGGGCGGCACAGAAGTGCAAAATGCACATTTAACGTATCCAGCTTCTGAAACTACGACCAACACGTTTCGGTTATATCAATACGGCGTGCCAAACGGCAATCCATATATAGCGGGTAATAACCCTGAGCTGGTGGGGAGTCAGACACAACAAGCTCAAGATGAAACTAACTTCAATAATATTACTGAACTAAATAGCTTAGTGAATGTAAAACTGGAACAAAAGAATCCCGTTTGGAGTAACTACTTTTACTCCGGATCAATCTGGCTGAGCACGCAAGATTACGATTTTGCAAATGGCATTAGTGGCGATATTGTGGGTAAGGGAGCCAACGAGGCGTTACGCGGCTCATTGGCGGTTGCCAATATCACGATGGAAACTTATACCCAAACTTTCAGCGATGTCACTGGCACCGAGCCACAAATTAAACCAGCTAACTGCTTTAGCTGCCATGGTATTAGTGCAGGTAAATCAACGATGCAAGTAAGCCATATTTACAACAACTATTTAAAGTTAATGCAAAAGAGTCAGTAAATCAGGGTTCCTGAATGCGCACAGGCTCAAAATAATAAGCCACCGATTTTAGCGGTGGCTTACTACTTCAAGGAGTTTAATCAATTTGCTTTGTGGGTTGTTTTATCTTTTGCATTAGAAAGAACAAAAGTCCTATAAAAACGATATTGATGAAAGCCATGATAAGGGCTACTTGATCCTCTGAGTGCCCGCGAAAGTCAGACAGCAAATCAGCAAAGATAAATAGGCTATAAAACGTACCTGCTACATTTAAGCCCCATCCTACAAAACGGGATGTCTTTACAAGCTGAGTGTAATCGCTAAGCTTTGCCATAATAAAGTGATACCCATACATCACACCAACGGCTGCCATCATTAAGCCGACTGCTGCATTGTCGCCTCGTTTATTTAAATAATATGCATCGAAACATAAAGCACCAACTGCAAAGATGCCTATCAAAATAACAATGGCTTTAATCAAAAATTCAGCGACTGGGTTGGGCTCTCGCTTTGTTGAAACTTGAGATCTTGTCATCGTAACTTGCTGACCATTCCGTATTACTTGTTGCGGCTGTTGTTGATAAGCTTGACCATATTTGGGTTGTTGATTTTGCACACTCACATCACTGATTGCACGAGTGGGCGTTCCTTCATCTAGAATATGCTCAACGCATTTCTTAATTAACTTATTTATTGTCACAAAAACTCCTTGTCATAGAGATTAATTCGAGTATTACCAAAACTCTTTATCTAGTGGGCGGTTATTTTTTAGGTCATAAAAGGGGGCTTGTTTTACTAAATCTTCGCCTAATATTTGAATATGGTCTTGGTGGTCAAGATAGGGGCTTTCTATCGTTTCTTGCCAACCTTTATAAAACGAACTTGGTATGGGCTGAGTGGTATCCATAAAACGGTGGATTTCACTCCACAACTGCACGCTGCTGTCCATATCCTTTGGCTCCCAATCGGTTGAATAAAGTGTCTGGCGCTTAAGTGTTTTTGGGTATCGCTGTGGAGCCAAAAACGCGAGATTATGCCTCACACCTTTACCCGAGGAGACCTTTACAATATACAGTTCAACTTCATCAAGTGTTAACGAGAAGCTCCCTTCGTTATTGCCAATGGGAAAAGTGACAAGGCCAGTATTTCGAAAGAAGTCTACCCGTAGTATCTCAGATGTATGGTGTTTAATTCTGTGAACTCGATAAAAAACGAAGCTTGCAAACGCCACTAACCCAATCATAAGGTAAAGGATATGAGGCTCAGACTCTTTCAGATATACGGGGAGACAAACAAGCGCAAATATTGAGGCCATATAAGCAAAAACGATATTCGCAAGTTTCCCTGCTCGCGCAAAGTCAGCTCCGCCTAATGCGATACGTAGGTTCGATGAGAGCACGTTATTATCTTGCAAGACAAAGTCTGCTTTACTATTTACAGCCACTTTTTGCATGCCTTTACTAATGTTAAAGTCTCGTGGTATCGAGTCCTCTATTTTTAGTAGCGGTGTTTCTTCTATTGGCCGATCATGCACTACCTTATTTACAGGCACCGAAGGAGTTAACGTTTGCGTCTCCTTTTTACCCTCAGTTTCCATCACCTTTTCAACAATTGTTTTTACCAAAATAGCTATAAAAGCGAGAATTGATTGATTGGATTTTAACTTGTCTCTCATGGGTAGCCTTTAGTTAATTTAGGAGTCGCTGCAACACACCAGCAGGGCTCATGCCATAATCTTCGATTTCGACGTTAATGACTTGCTCAGCCCAAAGATCTGGCTTATCTATCTTTCCTTCTTCGTCTCTTTCTGACGCAGGTAACTTTAACTCTTGAGATGAACCTGAGTATATTGTTGCTCCTTTACCTCTAGGATATTTTCGACACCGCATTCTAATTTGAATTTTAGAATGATTGAATTTATCAAAATAGGGATAAAGAGCACTTTCTTCAAATTCAATAATTAAACCCGTTAAACTAGAATTAACAAAGATATTGGTATTTTGCCAAAAGTAATCCAACGCCGTTTGAGCTTGTCCTGTGGGTGCGACAGCAATTAATGAGCTCCAAGGTTTTCCAGCTAATAGTGGGCGAATGTCCAGCTGAATGTCTAAGTAACCAAGCTCTGATTCTGGAATATGACCTGGTATTTGCACATTAAACTTTGCAACTTGGAACTTGCCTTTGGAGGTTACCTTGTCATATATCCGAGAAGGTGTGTGTAATTGTACAACAGATACGTCGCTAACTATTTTTGGAGAGAATAACTGATCATAGAGGCTATGAAGTGCATATTCAGGGTTTGTCTTCCAGCAGTAATAGGGGTTATCACCAAACCAATCACGCTCGCCACCCCCATATGCGTCACTGCCCCACGGGCAAGCTTTAATCCAGGCTTCCAGCGGTTCATCGCGTAATAGATAATAAATACCATATCCAAGTAATACCAGAATGAGTCCTACATAGCCCAGTTTACTCATGGGGTTTAAAATAACGCCTCTGGTGATCGTGGCAAGTATGGTTGGCGCGGTTTCAACTGCTAGCGCGACAAAGCCTGCTGTTGCAATACTGAGGCCTGCAGCGCCACCAGAGTCACCGCGTTTAAACGCGTAATAGGCATCAAAGCCTGACAATCCGGCACTATATGCAGATGCTAAGAGGTTTAATCTAGCTGTCCATGTAATGATGTTTGCTTTTTTTGCAAACTCAGGACCAAACTTACGAACGGCGCTGAGATTTCCTTTCGCCATTTTGTACTGTTGAAATTTTTGATATTGGCGCAGGCTAGGTAACCCAACTTTCATCTCTGTGACCATTGAGAGAGTAGAGAAATGAATCGCTGCTAGATCAGCAATACTACCCATGAAGTCAACGAGTTTTCTATCTCCGCTCATATCCCAATTCAAAAAGGCTTGTCGAAAGTTAGCGACTTCAAAGATATATACAATACCGAGTATACCCGCCATTCCTCCCTTTAATGACTGCCCAGATACAGACTCGGTCACAGCCGCATTTTGCCATTTTTGTAAGTTTGCGAGCCTATCAGATAACTTTTTAAGTGTTGCATGTTGATTATCTAACTCTGTTGCATATTGTTTTGCCTCTTCTACAGCCGTATCATATATTGCTTGGGCTGTTGATTCTGCTGACTTGGCAGAGACATCAGCACCAGTAATTTTTATCAAATATGCAATGGATTTGTTTTTGCTTTCAATCGTTGTGATGGTTTCCGCTTGATTGAGAGACTGGGTTAGAAACTCAAGTCGTTTGTTTAAATTTAGTACGTCTTCTAACGATAGTTTGAGCTTAGAGCCTCTATATCCAACGTCTATTTTGCGTTTATTACTGCCGCGAATAATTTGGTTGAGTTCTTTAATTTGCTTTTCTGCAGCCAATTTTCGAGACTGAGGATCAAGTGGCATATACCCTTCAGGAAAGTTTCCGTTGAGGTAATCTTGCACTCTCATTTCCACTTCAACTAAATACCCAGGTGCTGAGATATCGACCAAGCGCATCAAAGGTTGCAGCACATCTGCTTTTGCATCAATGAGTTTTGCAAACGGATATTTCTTCCAAGCATTGTTTACCTTCACAAAAGAGTTGACCTGTTTTCTAGAACGACTGACGGCAACTTTTGCTTTAGCAAATTTAGCCTCTAACTCTCGTAGACGCGCACGTTCCAGTTCTAATTGTTGATCAAGCTGCGCTCTGCTCATTCCATGTTCTTGCTCTGTTAAGTTTTCAAGCACACTCTTCTTATACTCATATTCAGCACGCTTTTCTTGTAACTCTTTAAATGCTTTTGCTTTTTCTCTTTCAGCGTTGATAAGGGCTTGTTCTGACTGCGCTATCTCATGTTGTGTTGCATCCATTGCCTCTCGAGTTTGGGCCTTTTGTTCCCCAAGCGTACCCGGATGTGTAGAGAGGTTATAAGCGGCCTCTGGAATTTCGAATAAACTGCCTGCTAAACCCATAATCACTTGGGAGAGGCGGCGCCCCATTTGCTCACTCTCTTCTTGTGGCAAAACGGCTTCTTGATCATGGATCTTTTGTATTTTGGCGCTAGTTAAAGGCAATGCAAAGCGATCATATTCCGCCTTTTCGTAGTCGTGTAGTTTGTCGCCTGTGGGCTTTGGAAACAAAAATTGAGTGATTTGCTTAGCTGGTTTTGTCGGGTGTTGACCCAGACATTGCAGGATAAAATCTTGCCCCTGATAGCCTGAACTTAACTCATGCCAAAACTCTTTGTCTGTATTAAGGTGTGCAAGCGGTGCGGCTGGGTGAGGCTTTAACGCGAGAAATACATCGGTGACTAAGTCGTATGCTTCAAAGAACCTCAGATCTGATTGGTAGGCATAGTCTTTAAAGCACTCAGTAAAACCTGCACTAAGAGATTCTTGATTTAAGAACTCGACTAGCTCGTCAGAGATTTCTGCAATGCGACGAGCAAGTTTTTGGAAGGCCTTTTCTTCCAAAAACTTAAAGAACTTATCTTCCTCTAAATGAGAAGTGCGCCAGTCCTTTAATTTATTGGCAAAGTCGACCGCATCTTCATCAGATTCTACAAGAGTCTCTCCACTGCCTTGAATTTCAATGTCTTTATCTAAAATCGAATCGGCTTGATGGTAAAAAACCTGCACCATAAAGCTGGCGAGTTCATACTTAGCTTGTTGTTGCAGATCAATTTCACCGGTTGCACTATCTAACCCTGATAATTTGTTGAGTAAATGCTGAATATCCGTGGTGAGATCTTGAATTTGTGAGATGAAATATCGAGCCACATGGATCCCGTCAAAAATCGGCACTTGGGCGATTTTATCGCGCTCTGGAAGGTGCAGCTTTTGATGAAGTGTCGGGGTGTTAACTACTTTGCCTTGGTCGTTATAGCCTGTGGCAAATTGCCCTAAGTTATCCAGCTTCGTCATGCGCTGTGCTCTGAGCGCTGTTGCATCTCCTGGGGCGGGGCAATGTCTTTCTTCGTCAGCGAGTGGTGTGCCGGTATTTAAGCGTGGATCCTGCTCATTAAAACCGCCAAACAACAAGATTTGTTCCCACGACCACTGCA
This sequence comes from Pseudoalteromonas sp. OF5H-5, assembly GCF_021530695.1. NCBI lineage: Bacteria > Pseudomonadati > Pseudomonadota > Gammaproteobacteria > Alteromonadales > Pseudoalteromonadaceae > Pseudoalteromonas > Pseudoalteromonas sp. OF5H-5. Next base: position 31,451 of record NZ_JAKGBF010000010.1, on the reverse strand, counting down.
CTTCGGACCACGCGATTTCTACGCTTACTTCGTTACCATTTAGTTTATGCGGAACGAGAATACTGCTGGTTGGCTTACAGGTTGCTGCACGCGTGCCTTGCGGTCGAGTGTTTGGCTTATTGGCCGACTTTTTCCAACTTAAAAAGCCTTTTTGCCAATACAAATTTACATCTGAGAATAGCGCCGGAGCGTCAAAGTCTTCAGGTTCGATAACTTGTAGTTCACGCCATAAATAGCCATCGACATAAATATAGATAAATCCGCTGGTTACCGGAGAGGCCGATTGTAGTTGTTGTTCTGGCGTGTCGTATAAAAATGGATAAATGTGAACCAGCTCAATGTCGGCATCGCTGCTTTGTTGATCTACCGTGTTTGAAGTGTAAAGGGGGACCTTATAATAGCCTTCTTTTGTGCCATCAACCGAGGTGTCTTTGAGCATCAAAGAGACCACTTCTTTGTCGCTTGCATAACCCTCAAAAACAAGTTCTCTAAAATTACCGTTAGCATTGGTTTTGGTTGGTAAAGTGTGGCTCATCCTATCTTCACCTCTTCATCGCTTGGTTTACTACTGCCCGACACTTTTATATTGATCTTATTCGTACCGTCTTGGCTTAGTGGTTCTGCGCCAATTACTACATCAAGGCCTGCAGGAGTGGCACCACCGGGTTGGTTTAATGGTGCGGGGGGCGTATTTTTATTATTAGATACCATTAAATCTCCCTGTCTAACCGCCGGTTTTCCCTCGATGTAAACATCAAAGCTGCCTTGCAGAAACTCTGCTTTTTTACCCAATGTTCGACTAGCGATACCTTTTTTATTACCGGGCTGGTCTCCCGTACTTTTTGAAAAGTTAGACTTGATATTGGCTGCACCGTTACCTTGAATTTTTACTGAGCTGGCAACGCTTGCGGCGTCTGATGAGCGGGCGATGTTGCTATAAGGAATAGGCACAACCACTTTGCCTATCTTAGTCAAACATACGTCTACTGTGCTTAACACACCGCCGCTGCCACTATGCACAGCGGTTCTACCGTTAATGAGAACATTGGTATTTGAAACGATAGCTGCTTGTCTGGCTTCGGCTTCAAAATCTCTGGCAACATCACTCTCAGTTCCTACTTGCCAACCCAGTTTAAGGGTTACCAAGTCTAAGAATGCTTGTGGATCGCTAATAGGCAGATTGACATCCATTCCCGTTATTGGCTCAATATGGGGTAGAACAGCCGTTTGGTTTTGTTCATCCCATTGTGGTGGGTCGATGATGTAGTCAGGAATAAACGCATTGACCATTTGGCCTAAGGTAAAATCGCCGTATTTGGCTCTTTCGATTTCTTCTAAAAAGGCTTGCTCTCCCGCAGCACGGTCGGGAAATATCGCAATACGGTAGGCTTGTCCCAGCGCTTGATTTCGCTTTGCACTAATATTCAATGGCAGTAAGGCTGGATTGTTGTGTCGCCAAGAAGCTGAACCTGAGGTTCGTAATTTGGCAGTTTGCGCGTCGACATTGTATTGCACGCTCTGGGCTTCGCTGCCTGCACCGGCGCCGATAAAGCTCATTGTGTTGTCCTTAAATTATTCCTTTAGTCGCAGTTGTATTGATTTCACCTAATACAAATGGCGTAATTTTTCCGCATTGTCTGCGCTTTGTCAAAGTGTGAATTATTGTGAGCGTTTATTAACGTGAGCTGTATAAAACAGGTGCGAGTGGCAATGAAGGTGGAAGTGAGTGGATAAACCACCTTACTAATGCAAAGTGGTTTGGGTCGACTTGGATTGATAAGTTCTGGGAGTTAGGCAAAGCTTTCGTTGATGAGTTCTGCGTTATAGCCTGCATTACGAATAATAGCGATAACCTCGTCTTCTCCTTTAGTGCTTGAAATTTCAACGATTTTATCGTCTAGGCGGACATTCATTTGCGCTTGGCTATCAGCCGCTTGCATTGCTTCTGTGATTGCTTTTACACAGTGACCACAGACCATTTTTTCTACTCTTAGTCTTAACATCATTATTTCCTTTGTGGATTAAAGTGCTTGCACTGTGAAGCTTCCCTTGATGGTAAGGTCAACTACTATTTAACAATAAGCTTCTGTTAGATGAATGAACAATTTTATTTGACCTTACCATGAGGGTAAGGGTTAGTGTCCAACAATGAGAATTAACGCGTTTGCGGAGATAGAAATGGACAAGGTAATAAAATTTAATGTATCGGGCATGACATGCGCCTCGTGCGTTGGCCGAGTTGAGAAAGCCTTAGAGAAAGTGTCTGGCGTTGTCAGCGCCAGTGTTAACTTAGCCTTGGAAGCGGTGTCTGTTGAAGGCAGTGCGGAAGTATCGGCGTTGGTGAGTGCGGTTAAAGATGCTGGCTACAAGGTCAATACCAGTGAAGTGCAATATCAAGTTAAAGGCATGACTTGCGCGTCTTGTGTGAGCCGAGTGGAAAAGGCAGCGCAAGCATTACCGCAGGTAATTAAAGCCGAGGTCAATTTAGCGACTGAAAAGCTAACCTTAACTTTAGTGGCAGAATTACCGTTCGCTGAAATAGAAGCCAAGCTTAACGACGCCGGTTACACTGTGGTACAGCCACAAGCTGACTCGGATGAGTTAAGCGAACAAGTGGCCGCAACTCCCTTTTATCGCGCTGATTGGTTCCCAGCAGTGGCGTCACTGACGCTCACCTTACCTATGGTGCTACCCATGTTTGCCATGTTGTTTAACCAAAACTGGATGCTCCCGGCGTGGATGCAATGGGCACTGGCAACACCTGTTCAGTTTTATTTTGGTGCGCGTTTTTATCGTGCCGGGTGGGGAGCAATAAAAGCGGGGACGGGGAATATGGATTTGCTGGTGGCCATCGGTACCAGTGCAGCGTATGGCCTATCGCTGTATTTGTGGTGGACATTCAGCGGTGAGCATGGCGCTCCACATTTATACTTCGAAAGCAGCAGTGCCGTGTTGAGTTTGGTGCTGTTAGGTAAGTATCTTGAACACCGAGCCAAGCGGCGTACAACCAGCGCCCTTAAAGCGCTTGAAAGCTTAAGGCCAACATCGGCTATGGTCTGGCGTGATAACAGTTGGCAAGAAGTCCCAGCTGCGGCAGTAAAAAGCGGCGAACGACTACTGATCAAACCTGGTGAGCGTATACCGGTTGACGGCGTTGTAGTTGAAGGTCACTCACAGGTAGATGAAGCGCTTATCAGCGGTGAAAGCGTACCTGTTTATAAAGCACAAACAGATAAAGTTACTGGTGGTTCGGTGAATCTTGATGGCGTGCTTGAAGTGGATGCAACCAGTGTTGGCGCGGAATCGACACTAGCCAAAATTATTCGTTTGGTAGAGCAAGCACAAGGCGCGAAAGCACCAGTGCAAGCGTTGGTGGATAAAGTGAGTGCGGTATTTGTACCAGCGGTATTGGTGATTGCGCTCATTACATTTTTTGCATGGGGGCTCAGCACAGGAGATTGGCCAACGGGTATTCTGAATGCGGTGGCTGTTCTTGTTATTGCTTGCCCGTGTGCGCTTGGTTTAGCAACACCTGCCGCGATTATGGCAGGTACTGGCACTGCCGCGCGTTATGGGATCTTAGTAAAGGATGCAGGTGCATTGGAGCAAGCAACTGCCATCGATATGGTAATTTTTGATAAAACGGGCACGCTTACGGTGGGCAAACCAGAGCTTAGCAATATGCACACTTTTACGTATCATCAAGACGATGTGTTACAGCTGGCGGCATCGTTACAGCAATACAGCGAACACCCGCTTGCCAAGGCGGTGGTAAACAAAGCACAAGAAAAGCAATTGTCATTACTCCCTGTAAGCGACTTTAAAGTGGTAGCGGGTAGAGGCGTTAAAGCACAATACCAAGATAAAACAGTCTATTTGGGGAGCGGTTTTTGGATGCAAGAGTTAGGCTTAACTTTGCCTGCGCTACCAGAAGAAATACCCGGTGCTTCCTTATCTTGGTTAGTAAGCCAAAATAGTGAACTGAGCTGCGAGTTTTTGGCGCTATTTTACTTTACTGACGAGCTTAAAGCTCATGCCTTTACAGCGGTCAAACAGCTTAAGCAGCAAGGGATCAAAGTTGCAATGTTGACCGGAGACAGCCAAAGTAGTGCACAGTACAATGCTAAATTGCTAGAACTGGACGATTATAAAGCGCAAGTACTGCCAGAGCACAAAGCTGAGTATATTGCTAATGCCCAACAGCAAGGTTACTGTGTGGCAATGGTCGGCGATGGGATCAATGACGCCCCAGCGCTGGCACAGGCTGATCTTGGTATCGCAATGGCTACCGGTACGGAAGTGGCGGTAAGCGCGTCGGCAATGACGCTGATGCGTGGCGAGCCAAGCTTAGTGGCATCTGCTTTAGCGATGGCAAAATTAACCTATCGCAAAATCAAGCAAAATCTATTTTGGGCATTTATCTTTAATGTCATTGGCATTCCATTGGCAGCACTGGGTTACCTTAACCCTATTTTTGCAGGTGCGGCGATGGCGGCCAGTAGTTTACTAGTCATTAGCAATGCGTTGTTATTGCAACGTTGGCAACCAAAGGAGTAAACGTCATGGAAAAACTGATCACAATCGGCGAAGCCGCGCAGCGTACTGGGCTCTCGGCAAAGATGATCCGCCATTATGAAGCAAGCGGGTTACTAAAGTGCAGCAAACGAAGTGAAGCGGGTTACCGGCTGTACGACTCGCAACAATTACAATTGCTAGGTGTGATAAAGCAAGCACGAAAATTGGGGTTTCCTATTGCGCAGATCCAATCTTTACTCGATTTATTACAAAACCCAGACCGTACTAGCCGTGAAGTCAAATCGATAGCGCAGCATCATTTGAATGAGATTGAGCATAAAATCAATGAACTTCAGCAAATGCGCGAGACCTTGAAACAGCTGTCGGACAACTGTAGTGGTGACGAAAATGCAAACTGTCCAATTTTAGATGGGCTTTGCCAAAATAGCCTAAAGTAGCCGAAGGTTAGAATAGCCAAACGTTAAAAAGCCAGTCTTTAATGATGAAGACTGGCTTTTTTGTTGTGTAGAATAGCGCTAAGCTTCGAGTAATAGTTTTGACTCGGTTAGTGCGAGCAGTGCAGTTTGTAACCTTGGCAGCGCCGCTTCAATTTCACTCGGTGAAATCGTACAAACGGCAGCGCGATACCAAAGCTGTGACGCTTTAGAACGACAGCCGAAACTGGCAAATGGCACCAGTGCTAATCCTGCGCTATCAATTAAATACCGACTGACTTGATCTGCATTTTCGAGTACGTTTCCATCGGGGGTTTCCATATTGATGGCGTCGATCTTCAAGGTCATATAAATGCCGGCATTTGGTATAAATGAATCGATTGCTATGCCTGCGCCTTTCATATCCTGAACACCCTGATGCAGTACCGCCATTGAGGTTAGTATTTTTTCTTTAAAGCCGGCTAAATAGCTTTGTAGATAGGCTTCATTTTGAAATAACACCGCGGTGGCAAGTTGCTCTGCCGTTGGAGCCATTGCACCTATATGTTCTTGGATCACCTGCATTTTTGCTATCACTTCGTGTGGGCCTGTCGCCCACCCAACTCGAATGCCTGTTGCGGCAAAAGCTTTGGTGCCAGCATCAACCACAATTAAGTAAGGCTTGATATCTGGGCAAAGCGACGCCGGATGATAATGCTCAACCTCTTGCATTGTCAGCATCCAGTACACTTGGTCGTAGATAACGTAGAGTGGTTTGGCGTTTATCGCTCTGCGGCGCGCGTTTTCTGCCACAACCATGTCGCAGATTTCACTGAGCTGTTGCTTTGAAAACATGGAGCCATTAGGGTTTTGTGGTGAGCATAAGGTGATAAGGCGCGCATCAGATATATGCGCTTGAAGCTGTTCCGCTGTAGGTAAAAACTGATTTGCTTCGCTGGTTTCAATTGGCACGTGCTTGCCACCACACATGGTGGTGTAAAACATGTTATTCCAAGAAGGCACAGGGTAGATCACCTTGTCTTCTGCGCTCACTGTGGCGAGCATCGCAGAATACAGCAAAGGTCTTGCACCGCCAGAGATCAGCATCTCCGTATCTGGGTTGTAGCTGACGTTAAAGCGCTTTTTAGTTTGTTTTGCTACCTCATCGCGAAGTGATAACACCCCCTCAAGCGGGGGATAATCGTTATGCTTGTTCTCGTAGGCTTGCTGGATCTGTGCGGTAAGGTAGTCGGGCATCGGAAATTGTTGCGTGTCAAAATCTCCAATGATCAAATCACAAATTTCTTTCCCCTTTGCAAGCTGCTCCTGCACGTAAAACTCAAGGTGAATAATGTCCGAGTAATCAAGTGCATTGGCTAAATTTGATAGGTTTTCCATTGTTATATTTTTCTCCTTAAGTATTTGTTCTGGAATAATTTAGTACTATTTAAACGAGTAAAGTTAGCGCTGCGACTTCTCTAACTTTGTTGAGTGCGAAGTCAATTTCGGCTTCTGTAGTATGCCTGCCTAGGCTAAAGCGGATGGTTGCCTGTGCCAGTTCATCCGATAGCCCAAGAGCGGTTAATACGTGGCTTGGCGATAGGTTGCTTGACGAACAAGCTGAGCCGGTACTGACTGAAATGCTTTTCTTTAATAGGCTCAGCATTTTTTTACCGTCGGTGTCATGGAAAGAGACGTTACAAACATGGGGGAGTCTTTCTTCGCTCATGCCATTGACTTGCACCTGTTGTAGCTCCAATAAACCATCTTCTAGCTTGTCTCTTAGCTGCTCAACTTTGTCAATTGCGCCATTGCTCAGTTCTCGCTGGGCAAGTTCTACAGCCTTGGCAAAACCAACAATGCCAGGCACATTTAACGTGCCACCGCGTAGTCCTTGCTCGCTTCCACCACCGGTGATCTGCGGTCTAATATCAACCACTCTATTGCCATGCTGATGTCTTAAATACAGGCCGCCAACCCCTTTAGGGCCATAAATTTTGTGTGCCGAGCAAGTTAAAATATCAATAGGGCAAGTGGTCAGATTAATATCGACCTTGCCTAGCGCTTGTGTGGCGTCAGACATAAATAGAATGCCATGTTGCTTTGCAATAAAGGCAATGTCGTCGATTGGATTAATGGTGCCGATTTCGTTATTTGCGTACATCACGGTGATTAAAATCGTTTCAGGCGTGATTGCGGCCTTCATTGCGTCAATATCAAAGCTGCCATCTGGTAGCGGCTCAAGATAAGAAACGCGAGCGCCTTCCTGTTCTAGATCTCTATGTGTTGCAAGCGTTGCTGGGTGCTCAATCGACGAAGTAATAATGTGCTTGCCTTTGTGATTACAAGCACGAAACACGCCGCGGATCCCTAAGTTGTTGCTTTCAGTCGCGCCAGAAGTAAAGATAAAATTTTCAGGTTGTGCACCAAGGGCATCTGCAATTTTTTCACGCGCTTGTTCGACCGCTTTATGGGCGTTCCAGCCATGTAAACCATACATGCTCGCAGCATTACCAAAGTCGTTACAAAAGTAAGGTAGCATGGCTTGTAACACAGCTTCGTCGCACGGTGTTGTGGCGTTATGGTCTAAATAGATAGGAAAGCGTAGCGACGCTTCCGTGGTGGACTTACTCTCTAGTGCTGTAATGAGTGACATAAAAAATCTCCGTATAAAATTGGGGCAACAGTCAAATTGAAGCGGATAAATGCGTGCGTTACGCTTCGCAAGCTTCGGCTAGGGTGCTGGTTTGGGTGTTAATGGAATAATCTTCCATATCAAAGTCAGACAAGAAGATATTGGAGATCTTAACGATATTGTCGCCAAGGCTTTCGTCTTGTAGGAAAAGTCCTAATGCTACTTCAGTACCGTTCACGACTTTGTGAAAGTCATCCATTTCAGAGAAGTCCATAATGTGGAATACCCCTGCTTGAGGGTTCATTTTCAGCGCTTTTTGGTATGTGTCTTTATAGTGCTGCGCCATGATAAGCGGGCATTTTGCAGTCCATATATCCTTATCTTTTGATTCAGCTAAAACGATGTCTACTCCCTTACTGTTTTCGAATAGAATTTTAGTTACACCGTTGCTCGTTGCGAGTGACAATTGTGGGAAACTTGCTAAATCTTGCGAGATGATTTTACGTAAAGATTGGATCCCACGGTTTTTACAATTGCGCTCACCCTGAAGTACTAAGCGGTCGCGTTTTACAATGCTGTAATCACTTAATACGGCTTCTAGCTCGTCAGGTAATGGCGCAAGCCCTTGGCTGTCGGTGGTCATTGCTGGGGATGCAGAAATATCACAAGACTCACTACCGCACTGTAAGCCCAGATCGTCTATCAACACGCCAAGCACCACTTTAAGTTTTTTCTTGTGCTCTAGAATCGCGTTGTTAGCAACATTTAACACCTTTACCATTGAATCTATTGAGAATTCGGTAGCGGAATAACGCGGATCAAAATGCCCACCTTCTAGATAAAAGGCGGAGACAGTCGGGTAGTGTTCAGCGACATCCATACGGATCATCTCTAGGAGTTTTTGCTCTACTTTTCCAACCATTTTTTCTTTTAATTTCATTTCGTTAGTCTCTATCTGTAGTTGTGTTAAAGGTGTTTAATACCTTTGAGTAACGGCCTAATTAGTTTGTTTACCGACAAGCATGTGCCAAAGCGGTAACGCACGAAGTAATTAATTTCCATGCCCTACTAACAAAGTGAGGTTAATAAAAAGTCAACTTCACCTTAAGGATGAATCTGCTAAGTTAAATAACTGTAAAGATTGCCACGGTGGTAAGGTCAATGTTTGTTTGCGTAAAAATTGAGTTTTTTAGAAGTTTTTTTGTGAAACTTTCATTTCAATTGTTTTAATCGAGTCAGCGCTAATTGGTGAAAAAGAAAACCAAAATCATGCTAAGTGACTTGTTTAATTAATAAACATCTTTTAGGCGGAATAAGAAGTAAGTAGGACTATGCGGATTTCTTCACCGAGTTGAGTCATTGCCGTTTGCACGGCATTTGCGTTAATCAAAATAAATGCGATTAGCTAAGCTAAAACATTGGGTTACATATCTATATTGATTTAGTGAAAAGTGGTTTTTGTAGTTGCTGTAATGTCTCTGTAATCTGTTGTAACTCGGTGTAATAGATAAAATCACTACCCTTAAATATGCTTTTAAAGTAATAGCTTAAAGGAGCATATTAAAATGAATAAAGAACTAGATATTGCCATTGTGGGCGGCGGTGTATCAGGTGTCTATAGTGCATGGCGTCTGCAACAAGAGCTTGGTGATACACATCGCATAGGCTTATTTGAATATAGCGATCGTATCGGTGGTCGTTTGTACAGTCGCACGCTTCCGGGGTTACCCAACGTTGTGGCTGAGCTTGGTGGAATGCGCTTTATTCCTGAGGATCATGTGATGGTGAGTACGCTGGTGGATGAGCTAAAACTCCAAACCAAAGACTTCCCAATGGGCTCAAAGCTGCCGTTATACCCTTCAAATGCAGAAAGCTCCCCTGAAGCAGGTAGTGAAAACAACCTCTTTTACCTGCGAGGGCAATATTTTAGATATCGTGATTTCGCCGAGTGTCCAGATAAAATCCCATACCAGCTTGAAGAAACAGAGCGAGGCTATGGACCGGAAGATCTTCAAGTTAAAGTCATGAACCTCATCTGCCCGGGATTTGCCGACATGTCTCTTGCAGAGCAGATGAAAGTCAAAGTGTTTGGCAAGGAAATTTGGCGCTTTGGCTTTTGGAACTTGCTTGAGCATGTGTTGAGTAACGAAGCATACCTTTTTATGAAAGAAGCGGGGGGCTACGATGCTAATGTGGCGAATGCCAGTGCGGTTACTCAGTTGCCTGCCACTGAATATAGCGATGATACGGTATTTAAGACCCTAAAAGATGGTTTTCAGGCGTTACCGCTGAAGTTATGTGAAGAGTTTGCAGCGGCACCGGGCTGCCTTGACCGCTGTAAGCGCGTTAATATGTTGCATCGACTTGCAAAAATTGAGCTGCATGATTGTGGCGAGTATCGTTATGAACTCACTTTTCAACCTACACAATTGAATAGCAGTGGGAAAGTGGTTGATAAAGATGCTCCAGCGTACAGCGTTAAAGTGAAGCGGCTTATTTTGGCTATGCCAAGGCGCTCGCTTGAGCTGATTGAATCGCCGTTCTTTGATGACCCTTGGTTGAAAGAAAACATTCCGTCTGTACTTATCCAAAAAGCGATTAAGATGTTTATGGCATACGAGCAACCTTGGTGGCGCAGTTTAGGCCTTGTTGCTGGTCGCTCTGTCACTGACTTACCAATCCGTCAAACTTATTACATGGGCACGGAATGCGATCAAAAAGAATGCCTTGAATACGAGACCAATGAAAAAGGCGAACAGGTATGTAAAGTAGAGCACTCCTATGGTGAGCCCAATACCAACTCGCTGCTAATGGCTTCTTACAATGATATTGGCACTATTCCTTACTGGAAAGGTTTAGAAAAGGGTGAGCATTACCAAGGCTATATGCCAGCCTATGGTGCACAAGGTTATACCGAAAATGAGATAGTACCTAAAAACCAGTATCAAATTACCACCGGGATGGTTGAAGCGGCACATCGCCAAATTCAAGCGTTACATAATCAAAAAGCGCTCCCAATGCCATATTCTGCAATCTACCAAGAGTGGGGGGATGACCCCTATGGCGGTGGCTGGCATGAGTGGAAAGCCAATTATCGTCTCGATGAGATCATGTGCAGAATGCGGCACCCGGTTGCGAGTGAAGAAATCTATATTGTTGGCGAAGCATACTCCTATGAACAAGGCTGGGTAGAAGGAGCATTAAATACGGCTGAATCAACATTGGCTGAGTTCTTTGCTTTACCAACACCGAAGTGGTTATCCAAAGACAAAGCCCAGTATGAACAGTGGCTTGAGTCACACCACAATTACTTACCAGTAGATTGCCGTAAAGGTGGCTGCTCGTGTCAGCATTCAGCGCAACAGCCAAATGCCAGTTCGGACACGCTGGACGAAGTCACTGAATTCGCTTATCGAGGTATTAATCATGAGTACCGCTAATTTTACGGTTGCCGACCATTTACTGTGGCGGTTAAAGCAGTTGGGCCTAGATAAGGTATTTCAAGTGCCTGGTGACTATGTGCAAGAGTTTATGACCGCACTGGACAACTTTCCAGGTATTGACGCTGTAGGCGATGTAACCGAACTAGGGGCAGGCTACGCGGCGGATGGATATGCAAGATACCGAGGTATTGGCGCGGTGTCTGTGCAATACGGCGTTGGCACGTTCAGCGTATTAAACGCCGTCGCCGGCGCTTATGTCGAGCGTAATCCTGTTGTCGTTATATCGGCAAGCCCATCGGCTGAAAACCGTGTAGATATTGAAGAAACAGGCGTGTTATTTCATCACTCTACCGGTGACTATAGCGCTGATAAAAAGGTGTTTGAAAGCGTCACAGTCGCCAGTGAAATTCTTTCGGATCCTGCTTCTGCTCCTGAGATTATTGATAATGCGTTACGCCTTGCCATGAGTGAAAAGCGGCCTATTTATCTAGAAGCATGGCAAAACGTGTGGGGTGCAGCTTGTGATAAACCAGATGGCCATTTAGTGATCCCAAAACCTGCATCTAATCCTGCGATGATGGCAAGTTTACTCGATAAAGTAATCAACCGGCTCAAAGAGGCTGAGAAGCCATTGGTATTATTAGGCATTGAGATCACGCGGCTTGGCATACAAAGGGAAGTCGAGAGCTTGCTCTGTACTCTCAATATTCCGTATACCACGACCACGCTAGCCAAATCAGTATTAAGTGAGGCGCAAGGGCTTGGGAAGGAGTTGTTTGTTGGCACCTACGCGGGTGAAGCATCATGGCCTGAAACGTTTGACTTTGTTAGCAAACGAGATTGCATTTTAGCGTTGGGAGCGATATTCACCGATGACTACCTGACCATGTTAAAAACGCAAGGTAACGAATTGATCCGCGTGAATATGGGCGAAGCAAGAATTGGTAACTGCGAGCGTTTTAGTGGTATCGATTTAGCACAGTTTATTGATGATTTAACGGTGTATGTTGAGCATTACCCGATGCAGCATCGTGCGCTTTGCTCGTTGCCGGAAAATCCCTATTTGAAAAGTCCCGTACAAGATTGCGATACCATCAGCTACGAAAAATTCTTTTGCACATACCAAAAGCAGTTAGCCCAATGCCAAAAGGTGCGTGACTTCAACCTTATTTTAGGTGAAAGCTCTTCGCTTTATATGGCGGCTCGTTTAACTGGTATTGAAGAAAGTCGCTTTATTAGTGACGCGGCTTGGGGGTCGTTAGGTCATGAAACCGGTTGTTCACTCGGCACAGCCTTGGCTGACAATCGACGTAGTGTTGTGGTTGCCGGCGACGGTGGGTTTATGATGATGTGCCAAACACTGTCTACCATTAGCCATAACAAACTCAATACTGCAGTGTTTGTTATGAGTAACCAAGTGTATGCAATTGAGCAGTCGTTCGTTGATATCTGTGCGTTTACTCCTGCGGGCGCATTTGCACCATTTGATGATCTGCATCGTTGGGACTATAAATCATTAGCGAATGCGTATTCTGTTGAATATTTGCATGTAGAGACCGTCGCAGATCTAAATGGGGTTTTTGCTGCGCTTCATGAAAACTCATGTAAGCCGTACCTCATTAAAGTCAATATTGATAAAAAAGATCTCGCACCGGCGATACAAGATCTCGCCGAAGCCATTACGGGTAACAAAGTGGACGACTGTCCATGTGGAAATAGCACAGCGCAAGGAAACAACAATGCCTAAACAATCCAATAAACCAATCCCTGAATATCAGTTAGAAGAAGCACAAAAGCGTATCGACCGCTATTGGCGCGCGACACAAGGATTTATACTCGCGTTAGAAAGCAAGCATGGCTTTTCTGCAAAGCAGTTGCTTACTTTATTGCCAACGGGGGATACTTCGATGGAGCGCTTTAGAGAATATCAAGCTAAAGCGCTTATCTTTAACACACGATTTCAGTTTTCGCCCTCGGTAATTGTGATGTGTAATAACACTGATGATGTAATGCGCGCCTATCAAGAGGCGATAGCGTTTAACTTACCCATTCGGGTGCGCTCTGGCGGCCATGATCACGAAGGGGAGTGTAGTGGCACAGATGTGGTGCTACTGGATTTAAGCGGTTTAAAAGACTTCTCCATTGAGAAAGAAGGCGATGATTATATTGCCCATATTGGTTCGGGCTATCGCTTTTATCAATTAGTCCCAAAGCTTGCGGAATCTGGTTACAAGGATATTCCACCGTTAACCATTCCACATGGCACTTGCGCCACGGTTGGGTTAGCTGGGTATATTCAAGGCGGTGGTTGGGGCCCGTGGACGCGAGCAAAAGGGATGTGCTGTGAGTCACTCGTTGGTGCGACTGTTATTTTGCAAGATGGTTCGAGAGTTGAGGTATCTGAAACTGAAAATGAAGATCTCTTATGGGCACTACGCGGAGGCGGGGCGTTAAGTTATGGAATAGTGACAGAGTTTAGAGTCAAAGCTTTTGAGCTACCTGACGAAATCCACCGCTTTGAAATTAACTGGAATAATGAGGCGGTTGGCTCTACAGACTTAGCAACTTGGCAGCTGCTCAGCCAGTGGGAAGATGCGATTAACGATACGGGAAAGGATACCGAGAACTTAGTTGGTACTAACCTAAAAATCAACGCGATCCCAGATGTTAGCGAGTGTGAAAAGTCATCTGGCTACGAAAAAACGTTAAAGCACCCAAGCACCATGTATGGTTATTGGCAAGGCTCCGAAAAGGCGCTACTTCAGTTTGCTAAGCAGTATTTTCCCACAGCTAAAGTGCAGGTGACGGGCACGGACACCAAGCAGAATTATAGCGAAGCATTGATGTCTGACTGGTCGCGAAACTCTTTGGCTAATCTCAAAAAACTGGGGTTAAAAGGGACGCTTGCCGCAAGCCTTGATGGCGAACCATTTACACCAGACTTCGACGCCCCAGCGCCACACAAGATCACCTCGAAGCTAGTGCGTGAGTCTGGTCTTACCGAACAAGGCAAGTTGGCGCTATTGCGTTCACTCACATCGCCTTTACTGTTTGCACAAAATGCCCCACTTGGACTATTTAGTTATGTCACTCTAGGTGCCATTGCAGGTAAGTTTTATGCTAATGATACTTGTGATGATGCTAAGGAACGTGTTGCCTTTCCTTATACTACTGCGCAGTATACCATTCAATACCAAACTTGGTGGAATACCGAGTTAAAATACGACGGCAGTTACGACAGCAAACGCCTTGGTCAAGCAAATCCAGTATACCGTTATGTAAACCGTGCACTTGATTGGATTGAAGTTAGCCGCGACACCACCATAGAAGGGGCATACGGCGCGTTTATCAGCTTTAAAGACGCATCCATCCCGACGCAAACCTACTTCCAAGAGAATTATGAAAAACTCATTGAAATCAAAGAGGAGTATTCGGGTTTCACAGTTAAATTAGACTGTGGTAAAGAGGTTTACGTCAACTTTAATCGCCTAAGAACCCGTAAGACAATTATTTAACAGTGTTAAATGTGAAGAGCAAAAAGCCAGTATCGGCTTTTTGCTTGGTTTCACCTTGAGGTAGGAGCTGTTTTACACAGCGACTTTGTTGTTTTTATATTGAATTTTTGGGTGGTGAGATGAGGGGGATTTTTCATCAAAAATTCGTTAGAAAACATAAACTGCTCGGCGAGTGAATCGCCTCCTACAAGCATGACTTCACTACAGGGTAGGAGCTGTTTTACACAGCGATTTTGTCGCTTTTATCATGTGCTTTACGCTGCGGCCTTGAAAGCATTTTAAATATCTAACACCACCACTTCCATTTGGTCTTGCGTATCATAAGGCTGGATCTGCATTTTTATTTGGCTCTCAGAAAGCAACTCCAGCTGACCTTCTGCGGCTTTGTATTTGCTGTGAACGACCTTTACTGCATGAATACCAAATCCGATTTCTCGCTCTAAGCGTAAAACTAAACCATATGAGGTGGTGGCTCCGCGGTCGGTTCGGTAAAGCACATAGTTATCGTCATTGACATTCAGTCGATTAAGTTCGGCAAAGGAGTTGTCAACGCCGCTTTGTTTGATCTCGGAATAATCACCAGCGGCAAAGATGAATACGATGAAACTCGGCACTGCTGCTGCCAAAGCGACTAAGAAGCCAGACACTTTGAGTAACTTGGTGCGTCGACATAACGACCACAGCAACACTGAAGCGGGCAAGATGATGGCCAGTATCATAACGAAAAGGTAATTATGCTGAGGCGCTGCAAATCTTAACTCCCAAGGCAAATTACTCATATTAAGGATGACCAGTAATACAACAATGACCAACGCAATACTTGAAAATCGTTTCATAAATTAAACCTAAACTACAACCAAAGTAAGTGATACCAAAAATAAACCTCAGGTTATTTAAACAAGCTGAATTTCCCTGTAAATTCTTTAAGCTCCGCGCTATCGCCAAACATGCAAATGCCAAAGTACTCTAAGTCTTGCTCTGGTGTTTCAGCGGTGGCGCTTACTTGCTGTTCGGATGTGCCAACAATCATGGTATTTGTAAAGTCGGTAAAGGGGATGTTACGAGCCACAAGCTCTGCTCGCACTTTTCTGATTTTATTACTGTTATCTGCTTTAAGCACAATAAAAGGGTAGTGCGAAATCGAAGGGTGAATGCCGCCATCTTTGTCTTGATACGGTAAAAAGCAGAGCTCATCAGTATTACCAATTTGGTCAATGAGCCCAGCGGTCATATGGCCAAGCGCATTAAAAAGTCGACCAAGTTCAACTTTTTTATTGAGCACAGCAACAAATCGCTTCGAGTTTTCGTCCGGTAAAACGGAAAAATCAGTCATAGACTTCCTTGAATAAGAAAAGGGACGCTTAACCATATCATAATAACACTATCACCGCGCCTAGATTTCGATAATTGATTGTAATTCCTTAAAAATTTCCTAAGGAGATACAGTAAATTTTGTTAGGCCAATCAGTTGTCCTGAACTGGTGACAACGTGCACCTCCCACTTACCTGTTGAGTCGGCGGGAAAGTTGCTCTTATGGCTCCAAGCTCGATAGCCTTCCTCGCGTCCACCGCTAATATTTAAGGGGATTCGGTCAACCACTTGCTTGTTGTGTACCCACACGTGAAAGATCTTTTCGTTTAGTCCCCGTGGTGCTTTTACCGCGCTCCAACTATACAAGCCTTGTTCGTGAAGCGAATGGGTATCGAGGTGTTGGATACTGTTCATTGGCTTTCGTTGCTGCCTATCAACTTCATAAGCCAGCGTAATGTCGGTGAGTCGTAAGGCCGCCGGGGGAACCCAGCTACGTAACTGCCACAAACCAGCGCTAAGTGCACTTAGCAGCAGAGCCAATAAGGGAAAACGCCACCATCTTGCATGTGGCATGACATTACCAAGACTCGGTAGGGTAAGAATAATGGCGGTGACTAGCGCTATTTGTATACTTTGGTCGGTTGTCAGGTGAAGCAAAATAGGTAGCGTAACTGAAATCACAACAAACAAAGCAAAATTGTGGAATACCATAAACAGCACATTGTGCCGGGCTAGCTTTTTGTAATATATCGGGTCCACAACGGAGATAAACGCGCAGAGTGCAATTAAGCAGGTAAACGCGGCCTGTGGATGATTCCATGTTGTGGCAGCCAAGAAAAAAGGCAGTGCGAAGAATAGACTTTCCTGTTGCACCATTTGTAGGGCAAAGCGCATAAAGTTGGGTGACAACACAATACCAAAACGTTGCTCCACTTGGTCGCGAAGCCAGTTATCAATAATAAGCCACAGCCAACTGGTGAGTAAAAGCAGAGCGATGATCTGTGAAAACGACTCTTTACGTTCAACTAAAATAAAGCTCGCTATACCACTGCAAAAAGCCAACAGCGCCATTAGGCCGGGCCACTTCTGCATCATCAAAATAAATTTTGTTATTAGGTTTTTGAAATAACGCATTGAAATAGAAATTGCTTGCTGGTCTGTAAGATTCAAGCACTTCAACCATGAATGTAGTATGAGTTTAGTAATTAACACACATAACTTGCTAACATTGTTTTGGATGACGTTAAATGTGTTCTGATTTTTTCGCGAATGTCACTCGACTGGTTTTGGCTTAACTTAAAAGCGCCATGCATCGTATTGATTTTAATCTTGAAAAAGTTAATGGCGTTAAACAGCGATTGGCGTTGATTAGCAGGCACGCTATCAAGCTGCCAATCACTATTTGAAAACTGCTCAAAATGCGTTATTTGCGCTTGCATTGACGCGTATTTTTCATCGTCAGTAGCAATAAGTGCGAGCTCACCTTCAACGATCACATTTGCGTACAACCACGTGGGGAGCTTAATGGCAGGGATAACCGTGGGTGAGAGGTAATGATCTTCACAGTGGAAAACTGCTTGAATAACACCACCTGTGTGAAAAATCGGGTTGTCTTTTGTAGCGTGTCCGAGCAAATAAGCATGGTCATCACTTAATGTTAGCGGTACAAAAACCGTCTTTATCTTGCCTTCCTGGATCACCGTCAGCGTGGCCAGCGGGTGTTTTGTGATCACAGAGCTGAGTATGTTTGGGTTGCTTTCAATGTAGTAGTTTCTTGGGTAGCTCATAACTTTTCCTCCAACCTCGCTTTCACTTCAGGCCACATCTCGTCAGTGATGGCAAATCGTGCTGTATTACGGTAACTTCCGTCGGGCAGGCGTCTATCTTTTAACGACAAGCCTTCAAAATGGGCACCGAGTCGAGCGATGGCATTACGAGACTTATGATTACATTCATGCGTTTGAAATTGCACACGCACCAGTCCAATCGCTTCAAAGGCATATTTGAGCAACAGGTATTTGGCGTGGGTATTAACATGCGTGCGTTGAAATTCAGTACCAATAAAAGTATGGCCGATTTCGGCACTTAGGTTGAGTTTATCAAGTCTAAACAAGCGGCTATTACCAGCCAGTTTACCTGAGTCTTTATCTATGATTGCAACAACAAGTTGTTCGCTTTCGTCAAACTGCGCAGAGCCGTAAAACCATTGCTCTATGGTTTTTTGATCGCGACAATAATTATTAAATACCCATTTCCAGATCTCAGTTTTTTTGCCTCGAGCCAATAACTCAGGTAAATGCGCGGCTTCAAGCGGAGTGAGCTTAACGCGATTGGATTCTAGCGTTTGTTTTGAAAGCATCAATTTTCCATTCATTCTGTGTTTTTAATGCTTGCATATTGCGCTGATTTTGGTTGATATAAAACAACCAGATTTAATAATTTAATTAGACCAGACTTGATTTCTATTAGCCCAAAAACACAGTCTCAAGATGCTAAACATAAACGCTTAGCAGATGTTTTACGCAGTGCCATTACTGAAGGTAAGCTCACACCTGGTGACAAACTTCCTTCTGCCCGAAAGCTGGCTGAGTTACATGGTATGAATCGGCACACGGTGATGAATGCGCTACAAAACTTGGTAGCTGAAGGCTGGCTGGTGGTTAAAGAGCGCAGCGGCTATCGAGTCAATACTGAACTACCTATTTTCAGTAGCCAACAGATAGACACAAAAGTGCCTGCTACACCACAAATCGTACCGCAATTTGCTAAAATACTGACCCCAGTAAGCAGCACTAAGCGTACGGCCTACCGCTATAGTTTTGCAGGGGGCTTACCGGATCTTCATGCTTTTCCCTATGATGAGTTTAAGCGGTTTTTGGTAAAGGCGTGCCGCAAAACCAATGTCAGTCATTTTCACTATTCAGACATTGCGGGGTGCGAGTTACTGAAATCCCAAATTCAGGCGTATTTGCGGAGAGCGAGGGGACTGGTATGTGATGATTTACTGATTTGTAATGGCTCCCAAGAAGCGCTCTCATTGGTGGCAAATGCATTTATTAATCCAGGTGATGGTGTTGCCATCGAAATGCTTGGTTATCCGCCTGCGCGACATGCCTTTACCAATGCAGGCGCTGAAGTTTTTGCATTAGCACAAGATGCAGAAGGCATTAAAGTGGAGGCTTTGGCGCGCTGCCTTGAACAAAACAAGGTGAAGCTGTTGTATTTAACTCCTCTACATCAATACCCCACGACAGTGACTTTATCTGTACCGAGGCGCATGGCGATTTATCAGCTGTGCCAGCAGTATGGCGTGTTTATTATTGAAGACGATTACGACCATGAGTTTCATTATCTCTGCCCGCCGTTACAGCCAATGGCGGCAAGTGACCCAAGTGGTATTGTGATTTATATTTCTACCTTCTCAAAAATCATGTTTGCCGGTGCTCGTGTGGGTTATATGAGTGCGCGGGCCGATGTGCTCGCGCAATTGGTGGCACGTAAGCAGCTACTTAATCACAAAAATGATGCCCTTACCCAGTTGGCTGTGGCTTACTGGATGGAAGAGGGCGGGTTTGAGCGCCATTTACGCCGCATGACCAAAGCCTATCAAGTACGCCATCACGTGATGGGGCAGCACCTAAGCGAGCTTAAAGCCAAGTTAGATATTGACTTTGAAGTGCCACAAGGCGGAATGGCGTATTGGGTAAACAGCAAACGCGACGTCTCGAGATTATCTGAAAAAGCACTTGAAAAAGGGATTTACGTACAATGTGAGCCTGAATTTACTCTCGATAAGGCTAGTAGTTTAAGTCATATTCGCTTAGGCTTTGCGGCGCAAGAAATCGAGCAACAGCAAGCTGGGCTGAGTGAGTTATTTGCTTTGATCGCAGAGCTGGAGAAAAATCATGAATAAGCAACAAGCACTGGCCGAATTTGTTACATTCGGTCCACACAAAGCGCAGGCGTTAAATATATTATTGAGCGATAACAGTGCAGTATCGCTCGCTATCAGCAAGGCGATGTTAAGCGTGGTATTAGCAAAATATCTCAGCGGTGAAATTGACGAAGATGACCTCGAAAATTGGGCTGGGTTTGTTGAACTGCGTGACGAGATTGATTGCACCTTGATAGAAGATTACCTCTATGCGTTGAATAATCCAGAGCTGATGGGTGGAATTAACCTCGATTCCATCGGTAATATGTTGAAATTCATTAAAACACAAAAGGAAATATCATGAGACTAATAGCGGCTGCATTGTTTTTATTACATTGCCAAATCGCGTTGGCGGGAGGAGATGTGTGTGAAAATCCTATCTCAACGTTAGACATCAACGAGTGTGCAATGAGCGAGCTTAACGCGAGAACTGAAATACTTGAACGTTACTACCAAAAAAGCCTTGAGCATAATGCCTTTGATGAGCAACTGGTAGAAGCGATTAAAGCCTCGCAGTTGGCGTGGCAAAGCTATCTCGATGCCCACTGCGGCGCGGTATATACCCAATGGCGAGAAGGCACTATTCGTGGCGTGATGGCACTCGAGTGTCGTAAGGAATTAGTAAAAACCAGAACTCATACACTTTGGGCTAACTTTTTAACTTATATGGATAGCACTCCACCAGTATTACCAGAACCAGAGTAAACGCGTGGTTCTGGCAATAATTTTGCAATTGCCCCTTGGAGATATTATCCAGCTGTGGTTATGCGCCTATGCTGGTGTTTCATCTCTCAATAACATCACACCTAATACGATAAACCATAGGATTTGCCCCAACCCGAAGATAGCAGTGGTCACGTCAAAAAAAGGGTTTGCTGAGAAAGAAGAAAGGCCAGAAAACAATGTAAGGATTCCTGCAATACTGACCAACAACCCCCAATAATGCAACAGTGGACTAAAAACGTTATGTTTAATGCCAACATAGCTAACCGCTAGTACCCATATTGCACCGACCAACTCGATACCACCGCCAAGCGCATCTACCACTATCGAGATGGTGCGATTAACCGTTAGTGCAAGCGCTGGATCGATCTCATAAAATTTTGCAATTGCTGCAATGCTGGTTAAAAAAACCATGGTACTTGCAAGTACAATTGCGGCCCATATATAACCCACTATGCTAGCAAATTTCATCAGCTCAGGAGAGGCTTTACTCAAGCGCTGCTGCATGGCTTGTACCAACACGATAAGCGTGAAGCTGAAAATAATCCCAATGACAATATAGCCGAGGAAAAAGGTGTCGCGATTTTGGATGAAAAAATCTAGGTAAAGCGCTGGGGTATTATGTCCACTGGAGTCCAATACTCCAAAAAATAATACAAAGCCAAACAAATAAGTTGCCGCTTCTGTGAGTGCAGCGACTCCTCCCCATTTTTGTAATGACATGACTACTCCAAAAACTTGATTATTATTGTTGTGCTCAGTTTAGCAACATATGGAGAGTCAGCGCCAAAACAGGGGGGATTATTTGTAACAATAGTTTATCGATGTGGGTGTTTTAGGAATAATATTGAATATGAACAATGCTATCCGCATTACCATTTCGCATCATAATCACAGTACAGGCTGCAGGTGGAGCCATTGAGATGCCAGACATGGGTTCTCATGCAATCTGGTGAAGGTAAACAGCATAGCGAAGCGTCGCTATGCTGTTGAAATGAGGTTTGCAGGTTATGCAGGTGTTCTGCGTCTAACAAAAGCCAACAGCGTGCTTAGCATCGCTAGTAAAAAGCCGAACGCACCACCGGAACTACCTTTATCTTCCTTATCGGTAGTCGTTGGATTAGAACTCGCTTTATACTGCGCTTTAACAACTAGTTCACTGGTGACGTTGTCAAAAGTCGTATCCCACCCAGTAAATGCGTAGCCATTTCGTTTTGGCTCTAGAGGCGGTGTTGCTGCTTGCCCATGAGAGATTTCCACGGCCTTGATGACTGTACCATTCCAATCTACGAACTTAACTTGATACATATTAATTTCAAATTGTGCAGTAATGATAAGGTCTTGCTCCACTTTGCTAAAATCTCCATTCCATCCAGAGAATGTGAAACCTTCTCTGGGCGGAACTTGAGGAGCATTCGCGGAAGTACTTTCTTCAATAGTTTGAGTAGCAAGCACGCCACCGTCCCAATTCTTAAACACGACATTAAACAGTTTTGGTTCGTAGCTTGTTACTTGAAACGCGGTTTTGTTGTCTGTGTAGTCTAATTCAGGGAATTCTGACGAGAAGCGGACGGTTGGCGTAAATACGCCTACTTCGCTGGGCGTTACATTAAACGAGACTTGAACTGATTTAATGTCAGCGCCATTGCTAAAACTACATATGTGACGGTTACTTAACGCTTCACAGCTAGTAGTATATTCGTTATCTACTGACTCGAAATCAAGCTTTAATGCGGCTTCAGAATCTAGGTAAAGATGAAATTGACTAGGTAAACTGGGTAGTGTGTTTTCAGTTATTTCTAACGTAACTGGGATGCTAGACCCCATTTTTACCTGCTTGGCTCCCGTTATATCCCGAACAGAAATTTTATTGATCTGTTCTTCATCAACAAAGATATAAGGCGTAGCGCCTAACGTTGTTAACTCTCGCGCTTTAGCACCTTGGCTATATATTCCCGCAGAGTCTATTTGAGTACTAGCGTCTAATTGCCAAACACCTTGACCTTGTTGCAAGTCATCGTTGCTGAAACTCAAACCTTTAGTACCAACAAACTCATTTTGACTATTGCCTTGTTGCCATTGCTCTATAGTGAAAAGCTTATCTTCCGCGTCAGAACCTTCTGGTGCTCTGAGAGCATAATAACCTTTGGCCATCCCCGATAGATCTGACGCTGTGACTGTTAGCGTTATGTTTTGCTCACCATTCGCTGATGCCAGTTGATTAGATGAAAAAGCGATATGGTTGATTCTGGGTGGTACTAGATCTAGTTCCGTTTCATTTTTTACAGTGATGACAGAAGGTAAGCCTAGTGTATTAAAGTGTCCTCGGTTGTAAACTCCCATATTTCCGTTGCTGTCAGTGAGCATAGCTGTGGCAACAAACCACTCACCAGGTAGGTCTTTATCAGTAAAGGTGAAAGAATAATTCGAACGATAAATTCCTTCGACATCTGTTTCTTGCCAATCAGATGACTCAGCCTGTTTTATAGCAAGTGATTTATACTGGCTAGGTGGTGAAACCCTAATTACGCCTTTAGACATAGTCGACTGGTCGTAAGCTTCTACGGTTACGTTAACCGTCTTATCGCCTGTATTTACATCAACTTCAGTGCCTGAAATCACAATAGATTTGATCTCAGGATTAACTCCTTCAGAGACCTTATCATTTGAGACGACGATGTATGGGTTAAAGCCGGCGGCTTCAATTTCACTCTCGCGAAGCCAAAAACGAACCGCGTTATTTACGTCAGTTACGTGGCCTAAGGTTAAAAACCATTTACCATTGATGTCGGCATCAGTGAAAGTAAAACTGACTTTACTTTCATACACACCAGTCTCATCGGTTTTCTGCCAATTAGAAGCTACTGCTGATTTGTTGCCACCCCAACTAAAGCCTGTTGGTGGTGATAAATAAACACGTGCGGATTTTACACCGCTTTCATCGTAAAATCTCAAGGTAATATCTACGGTTTTGTCACCGTCGTTGACATTAACTGAGTTTGAGGTCAAGTGGATTGCTCTTAGCTCAGGTGGGGTTCGTTCAGTTTCATTTGTAGTTTGTTGGTGTTGCTGGCAATGGGTATTGAGCACTTCTAACATAGTCTCAGCGGGCAATAAATTGTCACTTACGCCACTGGCAGCATTTGCCATCAGTAATTCAATTTTTGTATCACAACCTATTTGTGGATCGGTGATGGTATCTAAACTGAGCGGTTGGCTTGCTTGTGCATTCATTGCAGCTAGCCCAGAGACTAGTGTTGCCAGTGTGGTTTTCGTGAAGAGATTAAAACTCATTGTTAGTCCTTTAAAGTTATAGTATGTGGCTCTATTTTTAGCGAAATACTCTGTTAGCACGGTTTAGTACTACAAAGTTGAGTAAATATCCTAAATTAGCATGTGGCTCTAAATCTTTAGAGAATTTTTTGTACTTAAATTGTGAACAAATGTGAAAGCCATTCTTCTCTACTCTGTTGCTTTAAGGTGCTTTTTAAGGTGATCAATAAAAAGTTGAGTTTTATAGGGGGTGTAGTTTGCCTTCGGATAATACGCCCACAATTGTTTTGTTTCTGATTTCACTTCAGGTAAAACAGGTGTGAGCAAACCTTGGTCAAGCTCTCTTTTCACATAGCTAGGAGAAATAAACACCAGCCCCAAACCTTGCACGGCCGCAGTCAGCATTGCGTCTAACTGATCAGAGACGAAGTTGTAATTGTCAAATTGGAAGGTGTCTCCATTTTCAAGAATAATCCCACCTAGCTTATGGTAGTAACTGCTTAACAACATTTTATGTTGGCGGAGATCATCCAGAGATTCGATAGGGTTATGCTGTTTGAGATAGTGAGGAGCACCAAAGATTTGCATTTGGTAGTCAATGAGCCGGCTGCCTTTGTGAGAGGCTGAGTCAAACGCTTCATAGTAGCGTGTGATCACTAAATCGTGATTAAGATCTGGGTGTGCGCCAGGGGCGATGACATTAAGATGAATTTTTAGCTTGGGATATTTAGCTAAAAATGAGGCGATATTTGGCATCAAGATGGTGCTGCCTACCGCGAGAGTTGATGCGATTTTCAAGCTACCTGATGGCGCTTGATTCAGCGTTTGTCCGTGATCAGTTAAACATTCAAACTGCGCAAGCCATATTGAAGCTTTCGGCAAAAAGTGCTCCCCAGCCTCAGTGAGATTGACTTGGCGAGTAGTGCGAATAAATAGCGTTAAGCCTAGTTGTTGTTCTAGCCAGTCAATTCGTTTGCTCACTGCAGACGCTGAAACACCTTCTTCATCGGCGGCCCGGGTAAAACTGCCAAACTCTACAACCTTGCTAAAGCTCCGTACTCCGGTTAACCAATCCATTAATTGTTTCCTGATGGGAATAAGTGTTTTTATTATTACCTTGTTTTTTGGATATTAAAAGCTCGGTAAAATTACCCTCTATTAAGTTAAGAGGAGCTGACGTGTTTCAAGTGGTGTTTTTAGCTGTTTTGCTGATGTCTTGCTCTCAGATCGCAAGCCAAATCTACATCCCTGTTTTACCTAATATTACGGATTCCTTACAGCTTACGCCTAGTCAAGGACAAGCAGCAGTAATTAGCTATTTCACTACACTAGGAGCTGCGCAACTGCTGGTTGGGCCGCTACGAGATAAGTTTGGCGATAGGCCTTTATTTTTTAGTGGGCTGGGTATTTTACTGTTAGGTACGGTTTTTTGCTCAATAGCATCTAGCGCCGAGGTATTTTTTATCGGTCGAGTGTTGCAAGGCATTGGTGCTGCATCGCCGGTGTTAATTGGCAGAACGCTTCTTGCTGCAAGATTATCAGGTGCAGAACTTAAAAGCGCGATGGCGACACTGGCAATGTCGGTGAGTGTGACTGCTATTTGTAGTCCATTCTTGGCTGGGGTGTTATCTGGCTGGGTAGGGTGGCAGGGGATGTCATGGTTTGCATTCGCATACTATGTTTTGATTTTGGTGTATGGCTATAGAATTATGCAGCAGAGCAGTAAAACTACTTTGTCGTTACGGCCAAACGCGCTCTTTTATGAATATCAAAGTCTATTGCTAAACCGATCATTTATTTCCCTCGCGTCGCTCAAATGGTTACCTACTTTTTTGTATCTTACCATTCAGTTGTATCTGCCGTTTTTACTGGCAAGGCAGTTTGGCTTGGAATCCAAAGCAATAGGTCAGGCGATGATGATCCCCATGTTTGGCTTACTCATAGGATCAATATTAACTAAGGTATTGCAACGTAAGCGCTCCTATTTAGATATTGTAATTTGGACTTGGCCTGCATTAGTTGTCAGCGTGTTATTGCTGCTATTTGCAAGTGGTAGTGCGCTTGCTGTTCTGCTCGCTTATGCTGCGATTATGTTTGTATTTGGCGCGTATTTTCCAAGTTACATGCATCTCATTGGGGTTTTACATCCAGAAAAGGCAGGAACAGCGAATGCGCTGGTAGGGGCGGTTGAGCTGCTATTTTTTTCTTGCGTGGCATGGGTAGTCAATAAGTGGTTACTGAGTGGTGTAGAGTCTCTTGCGGTACTCGTTTTTGGCTGTGCACTGTTACTGTTTTTAACTTGGCGGCATTTATGCACTGTTTTTATGCCGGTTTGTAAAGAGTAATAAAATGCAGGGCTGCTTGCTACTACGGGGCGTTTATTTATGAGACTGGTGATTATGTGTGGTCTGCGAGTGAGGAAAAATACCAATGCAGTTTGAAACCGAACGTTTGTCCATGAGACGTATGACAATGGACGACCTTGATGCAGTTTATAGCCATCGGAAAAATCCAAATACGTCAAAATATATTGGTGCGCCTGCCACGTTCGAGTCGGCAAAAGAGCGGCTAGTTCAAGCATGCCAGCCTTGGAAGGGAGAACAAGACGAGCGCTTGATCTTGGCTATAGTGAGCAAACAAAAAGGAAAACTGATTGGCGAGCTAGTTTTTAAATATGTCGACGAAGAGAAAAAGGTTGGTGAAATTGGATTTCGATTAGCGGAGGATGAAATTGGTTGTGGCTACGGCTATGAGGCTGCTGCGGCGCTGATAAAGGCGGCTTTTCAACAGTGTTCTGTCGATACCATTCAGGCAATGTGCGCTGTTGGCAATCAACAGTCGCAGCGGTTGATGCTGAAGTTAGGGATGAAACGCAAATGTCGTTTAAAAGCCTTTTTGGATATAGGCGATGAAAAGCACGATATCTATATCTATCAATTAACGAGACCCCGCTATTTGACCTTGTAATAGGAACGAATTACGGTTAATTTAAGCGCTACGAGTAGACCTGCGTAGGTACTGTTTTTATTTGAGGGATTAAAATGGAATTTAAACTTTTAGCGCATCACAAAGCATTCATCCCAATCATTGCCAAGTGGTATTTTGATGAGTGGGGAAGTATTGTTGAGGAAGCCTCTGTAGAGCGTTTTGAGCAAAAGCTTTTAGACTACCTTAGCGACTCTAGTATTCCTTGTGTAATCGTCGCGCTGGATGGCGACACAATCGCAGGAGTCGTGCAGCTTAAATTTCATGAAATGAGTATCTACACAGATAAAGAGCACTGGATTGGTGGCGTTTATGTGGATAAGCCCTATCGTGGAAATAAACTAGCGTCACGCTTAGTCAAAGAAGCAGAGCGATTAGCCTCAATATTTGGTGTTACCACGTTATATTTACAAACAGAGCATCCAGAAGGTGGACTCTATCGAAAACTCGGCTGGCAATCGCTCGAAAACGTCAATTACCGAGGCGTTGATGTCGTGGTGATGAGCAAAGCTTTGCTTTAGCTTTATACTGTAGCAGAGATGCAAATTATGGTGGGTGTCGGTGTTAGCCGTACAGATTTCTATGATAATTTAAGAGAGTCAGATAAAGTAGCCTGACTTAAACAAACTAGTCTCCGATGAACTCGGGGCGATTCAATTTAGTAGTGATTCGCATACGTAGCATTTTTACTAAACGTTGGTTTTAGTGATAAAGATGGTGTGCAGATAGCAGACACCCACCATAACATAGATGCAAATTTATGGTGGGTGTCTGTGTTAGCCAGTTCTTTTTGCGACATAACAGAAATAAAATAAGGAATTATTATGAAAAAACACCTGCTACTTCTTTCCTTGATCAGCTCATACAGCTACGCCACACCTCAATATATCGACCTAAAGGAAGATACATTTCTCGATGGACAGCTTGACGCCGGATATACAATGTCTAGCTCTGAACTACTGAGAGTACAAGATGACTTTGTGCTCAAATCTGATAACAGTGTGACAAAGGGTCATTATCTTCACAATGACAATATGATCGAGTTCACCACAACAGACGGTAATATCAAGAAGCACTATCTTGGCAGGTTCATGTCTAATGGGTTATATCAGGGGACCTGGTATAACAATAACCTTGAATCTGGCGACTTCCAGCTAATGTTGCAATCGACAACTGGCGTTGCTGATCAGTCTTGTGACGAAGTAAAAATAAAAGATCCAGCGGCGCAATCAGGGATTTACACTGTTGAGCTTACTCAAAATGGTATCCCAACTTCTGTAGCCGTTTATTGCAATATGGAAGTTGCTCAAGGTGGATGGACTCTGGTTAACACCCGTGAGAAGAATGGTGGAGCATCACACACTCGCACCCAGGAACTGACAGATCCGATAACTCAAAAAAACCACTATATTGATGTGGCTGTGTGGCAAGCACTAAAATCGAATGCCACGCAGATCATGATTACGGATGGAAACAACGACAATTATGTAATGTTTGATTTTGCCCAGTTGGATACTGCAAATTGCCAGGTGCTGGTAGACGATCTGGCAAACACGCCTGTTTTTCACTCGGAACCAGGTTGCACTTATACAGGTTCTGACTATACCTACCTAAGCAATCCAAATAACGGAACTTATTTCACAACCGTTACTATTTACAATCTCGATTTTAAACCTACAGAACGCAGTGGTAAATATGGTACGGCAACGAGCGGTAACATGTTCTATTCACCGGAAAATATTCAAATTTACGTAAGATAAGCTATTCCCAGTTTTAAGTGTGGGCAGTGAAGATTGCCCGCACTTTCACCTTCAGATATTAGCATATGTTTAAGCCGTTCCCAAAAAATAAGTGACATGTATGGACGCTCTGTGTAGTGGTCAACTAGTTCCGGACAGTGAATTAAGTTTTTCTTCTGCTACTGCTGGAGCTTGCATATCGTTATGACTATGAGGCCTTCTCCAGTTGTAATAGTTCATCAAGTAAAAGCTAACGTCTTGTTCAGCTTCTTTAAATGAACTGTAGCCTGTACTTGGAAGCCATTCCGTTTTGAGACTTCTAAATAAACGCTCCATCGGGGCATTGTCCCAACAATTTCCTCTGCGGCTCATACTTTGTGTTATTTGATATCGCCATAGTCTTTGCCTAAATTTGATTGAGCTGTACTGACTGCCTTGGTCTGAATGGAACATAACTCCCCTAGGCTTGCCTCTTTGTTCATATGCTCTATCTAATGCTTTGATAGTTAATGCAGTATTTGGCTTTTCTGACATCGCCCAACCGACTAAAATAAAAAATAAGTGACATCCATCACTATTAACGTCAAAGCTGAGGAATAGGCAAATTAGTGGTGGGTGTCAGCGATTTGCAATAGCTTAAATTTCATGAAATGAGTATCTACACAGATAAAGAGCACTGGATTGGTGGCGTTTATGTGGATAAGCCCTATCGTGGAAATAAACTAGCGTCACGCTTAGTCAAAGAAGCAGAGCGATTAGCCTCAATATTTGGTGTTACCACGTTATATTTACAAACAGAGCATCCAGAAGGTGGACTCTATCGAAAACTCGGCTGGCAACCGCTCGAAAACGTCAATTACCGAGGCGTTGATGTCGTGGTGATGAGTAAAACATTAGTTTAGTTAAACAAGCTAGATTATAAGCTCAGGTATAAGGCTTTGAGGCATTAACGCAAGCACCAAGGCGATAGTTTCTTATAAAATAATGAAGCGATTAGCTTAAAGTGAATAATATTAACCAGAACTGTTAGATTTGAAAGCTGGGGCTTAATCAAACCTGATCGGTTCCAGTGTGAAAGTGTCATTCAGACAGAGTGACTCAAGCATTCTGAGCAAATTAGCACCATTTTAAACAGCCGATATTCGGTGGTGCCCGAGCAAACCTGCAACTGAATTTTCCCATTTTTTAACAGTTTTTTATGTATACAAGTGCCTTACTTGACCAAATAAAGTTAATAAAGTAATTACTACAAACAACAGTTGGTGGGCTAAATAAAAGCGCTTTATGGCATTTAAATCAACACTTGAAAAATACGCCTATTTATAAATTGCCCCGTAAATAAGCACCACTGCAAGCATAGCTAAAACAAGAACCAAAGCCACTAATTTTGTAACAAATGGATTTAGTAATTTAAAAAACTAGAGCCAGCTAACGCAATAAACATAGTGAGAATCGTAGTCTCAAAAAGGGCTTCAAATTTTACTTTTGACTTTTCCATTGGCACTAATTCTCAACGTATAACTGACACCTTGCGAAGGAAGGTATGAGCAGCGCAATACTGAAGCCGTCACATACCACTTTTAAATACCAATCACAACGCATAGTAAAAATGCCACACGTTGCGAATCACTCTTAAATAGTTTGTAGGTTTTAGCCGAAATGTTCCTCTCGATGACAATTTGGACACAGGGCCAGAACATTTTCGATTGTGTCGTCTCCACCTTGTGCTAGGGGTAGAACATGGTGAACCTCTAAATAAGGCGTGTTATCTGATTTTCTGATGAATGGTGCAGGCTTGTTGCAGTTTTCGCAGATTCCGTCAGCACGAATCAATGCTTCTGCGACAACATCTGGATTGCGAATATAGACAGTTGTTTTAACCTGAATTGCTTTTGGTGTAGCTTCCGCTTTTGATAAACGCTCAACTCTCTGAGCTCGAGTTAATGCTCTAGACCACGTTACTTGTTGTTCAAATTCTAACTGCTCGCTTACCTCGCTAAGGTATATTGCCCTACTAAGTTGATACTTTCGCCCTGCTTGCTTTCGGATCTTTTCTAGAGTTGATCCGTCTACAATCGTCGATTCTACTGAGAAAAGTCCTTGGTATACCCATTCATTTGCCTTTCTCTTTACGAATATCGGCACTGGCTCATCCTGTTGAGACAGCCAAAGCCCATGTTTAGCGATATCTATTCCAGTGCCACATAAAATTTCTCTTGGTGCATTTGGGTTCGAATTCAACTCAAGGTAAACACCAATAACTTTTTTGTTCCGAGTTCCCATGTAGCCTTGTATTTGGCCACCGATTAAAGAACTAATTTCTTTACGGCTATATTCTTGACCTTGTTTGAACATGCTTAGTCCTATTCGCAATGGATATTTACAAAGAAACATAACGCAGCATTAAGTGGTTAACCGCGCATGCCGCCGAGCCTAAGCCATTGTGCCGTAAATACTTCAGCTGAATCAATCCAAAAATGCGGAGCATTGGGAGCCAATCTTAAACGCCTTATTAGTTTTCCTTTCGTGCAAATTGCACAAAAGGAAAATAAAAAAATAAGTGACGCCCATCACTATTAACGTCTAAGCTGAGGAATGCGAAAATAAGTGACATCCATCACTATTAGCATCAAAGCCGAGGAAGTGAAGTAAAAAAGTATGGAAACACGTCCATCACTTTGGTCAAAAACGTTCATTCGATTTGCAGTTCTAATAAATATTGGTAATACCATTAACAGTTTTGCTAGTGATATTGCCAGTTTTGTCATACCCAAACTTGCGTGAGCCCCCCAAGCTGAGGAATAGGCAAATTAGTGGTGGGTGATGAGATGGACGCTCCCAAATCGGCGTCAATGCGCCAAACTGATAGTTGCAAACACAGTTATTAGGAGAGTCCATCATGAATAACGTTAGCACGCTTTCAATTGATCTAGCAAAAAATGT